>JAYSRI010000313.1:0-3578 GCA_043721175.1 Alphaproteobacteria bacterium | reverse complement strand
CCATTGGGGCTATCTTCCACTGCAAAGCATGTCTCTGGCGCGTAACCTAATGTATGGGCCGCCAGCAAATAGACGTCCGGCGCAGGCTTGCCCTGCGCGACATCCTGCGCGGAGAAAATACGTCCTTTTAAGCGCTCATACAGGCCCGTGCGGCCTAACGTGATTTGCATTTTACTGTGTGCACCCGATGACGCTACAGCGGTCTCAAACCCTAAAACTTCAATCGCATTGAGAGCTTCATGGACGCCTTCAATAGCCACGATTTCCGCCGCTAAACGAGTATGTGAGCGATGATAAAAGTTAACTAACCACGTGTCTGGTAAGGCACGCCCTAGTTCTGCTTGTGCTTCGTCGATGACTGACTTCATTGCAAAGCCAATAAATCGTCCACGCGCTTGGGCCCCTGTCATCGGCAATCCTGCCTCAGTGAGGCATTGCGCCATGACTTCATTTTCAAGCGTCTCGGAATCAACAAGCACGCCATCACAGTCGAAGATAATCAGCGGCATCCTTGTATCCCTAAAACTGTTTGCGGAACGAGAGTTCAACATAGCGACCGCGCGGTGCTAGGTAGGCGCGCTGAAAAGCATCGGGTGTTTTGCCGTTGTTGTCGCGTACCTGTTGAACGGAATCGGTCACATTATCGATGCGCAAGATCATGCGGGAACGGCGCAACCAACGGCTGTTTTTCATGAGAGGTTGCAGCGCGTCAAAGGACGCAAAGGCCCGCAAGTTAAGATTGAAGATATCGTCAAAAACCAGATCGCTTTGCCCGTTGTCAACGGTTGTGCCGCTACGCCAAGAGCCATTAGCGCGAAATCCAACACCGAAATAAGCCCAACCGCCTTCAATCTCAACCAAATGCCGCCGTGCGCCCCCACCGTCGTCAATGGCCGCGCCATTCAACAAATCGAGCGCCTTGCCGCCAGTGCGTAAAACGATGCTGTCTTCAAGACGAATGGTATGAAACAGCGAGATACTCCAACGTCCTGTTGGGCCTGTTGGTGGCCCACCGCCGCCGCCTCGTCCACCGCCAAAGCCGCCGAACGCGCCAAAACCGCCGGGCGGCCCGCCACCGCCGCTAGCACTTGGTGAATTGGGAGTACCACCTCTGCTGCCGTCGCCAGCACCGCGCGGTGGTCCACCTTGTGGGCGTTCAGTGCCCGGCCCCGCGATCACAATGCCGCGAGCACGAGCCGCAGCAATCATTTCCGCGACAGACATCCCGAAGCTACGACTATAAGAAACACCGTAGCGCACGATCTCGTTTTGCGATTCTGCAAAATTGACGGCGCGCTGATCAATCGACACCAGCGCGCCATTTACACGTGTAAACCGTCCGCCAAAAGCGGCCTCTAAATCAGGGGTCAGGCCTGATAATGAACCGACTGGGTTGTCGCTTTTGTTACGCGCCCAGCTGGCATTGAATTCGATGCCTTCAAATTTTGTTGGCGCAAAACTCACACCAATATTGACGTCATTGCGGCTTTCTCCGCTTAAGCCCGAGTTGCCCCCGCTCGTCCGCGTCACCAACACTGTTTGGCCGCTGGTGTAATCAAACACGGTTGATCCCGGCGTTGAAATAACCGGGTTGCCCAATTGCTGGATGGTAGGTGCGCTTTGCGCGCTGTCCATATTGGCCGAAAACCGCAAGTCCGCGATGGGTGCCCACGTGAGGCCAAAGCCAGTGCTTTCAAGCGCGCCAAAGTCGCTTAGTTCAGTAAAGCTGGCGTTCGAGCTCAAACTGAAATCGCCAAAAGCCGCACCAAAATTGCCGCGTCGGCTGGTAATGGGGATGGAGATCGTAACACGCGTTGTTGTGTCCCTGCGCGACAATTGGCCCGTGCTGACAATACCACCGCGTACTGAAACACTATCCAACTGGCGATCAAGATAGCCCGCCCGCAAAGACCCACGCACGTTTCCGGCAGGCAGTTTGAACAAAGTTCCATTGCCGTTGCCGACAAACTCAAACACGCGGTTTTCCGAATTAGCGGTTTGTAGCGGCCCAATTGGAATTTGCGTTTCAGTGTCGGTTTCACTGGTGTCATAGGCGGTCGAAGCCGTCCATTGCCAGCCCTTTGTCGCGCCATCCAATGTTGCGGCGAGGCGACCGGTTGTGGTTTGGCTTGTCCGCCGGAGTGCCCGATCACTGGACCCAAGAGCGCGCAAGCCCAGCAGGCTTTCAAAGTCTGTCGTACCGATCCGCACATCAAATGTAGCACCCAATGTGCCGCCAAGGCCACGTGTATAGGTCAAGCTGCCAGTCCTCGACGTGGTTTGGGGCAATACGGTACGAAAAGCGCTGTCTGCAAAACCAGTGCTACGCACCACGCCGCTCTGGGCTTCTGTCACCGCGTTGGAGCTACCAAGCTCCAGATTGCCTGAAAGGCGACCTTTGTCGGTTATGCGCAAATAATTGACTTTGGCATTTTGTTCAGACCGATCTAAACCAGCACCTAACCCAAACGACCCTTCCAAAGTAGTCGCCCGAAAACGGGGCCGAAGGATAAAGTTCACCACGCGTTGATCGGCGGCATAGCCGTATTGCAACGCAGTCGCTTCAGGGAACACCTCGACGCGCAAAATTGCTTCAGATGGCAAATCCCTGACTTCGGCGAAACCAGACACACGCCGCCCGTTGAGCAAAACAATCGGGAACCCGCCGCCCCTGCCCCGGCCAGTGCCGACGCGTGTGCCAAGGCTGGCGAGGATTTCAGCGACATTAGAGGCACCAAGGGCGCGAATATCGGCGGGAGCTAGTGTGGTCTCGGGCACGGCGTCACCCTGCACGCTGTTTTTGCTGCGCTGCGCGGTGACAATCACGGTTTCAGGATCAGCTTCGGGTTCATTGACAGGAGCGGTTGGTCGGATAGGTGGCGCGGGTCGGGCTTGCGCTTGCACAAGTGAGGGTAAAGCGACAAGAGCGCTGGCAAGCAGAATAGTTTTGTAATTCATAAAAGAGACCTAGCGCAATTGGGGCTGCACTCAACCCATGCTGGCAAATTGTGACGTAATCGTGTGAAACGTGGCTGAAATGTAATTCCGTCGCAGTTGACACGGCAAGTGCGCAACGCCTCGTTCTAGACGCATTACTTCAGTAAGCTCAATGCCGACAAACATTGACGAACTAGCCCATCGCGACCATACCCGCCCCAACGATTTCGAGGATGAAAATGGCAAGTTCAGGAAGCGGCGACAACAGACCACTCTCGCCTCATTTGGGCGTTTGGCGCTGGCATGTGACGATGGCGACATCGATTTTCCACCGCGCATCTGGTGTTGCACTTTATCTTGGTGCGATGGTGCTAACGGGTTGGCTGGCGGCTTTGGCTGGCGGTCAACGCGCGTATGAAGGCTATATGGGCGCACTACAAAGCCCGTTGGGCCTTCTGGTTTTGTTCGGCATTACCGCAGCGGCTTGTTATCATTTGTCCAACGGCATTCGCCATCTGGTTTGGGATGCTGGGAAAGGCTTCTCACCTAAAACCTCTAACGCGTCAGGCTGGGCAACAATTATTTGTGGTGGCGTCGGCGCTGTCGCTGTGTTTGTACTCGCGTTTTTGGCATAGGAAGCA
>JAYSRI010000312.1:0-3586 GCA_043721175.1 Alphaproteobacteria bacterium | reverse complement strand
GGCCTTTTTTGTTGTGCGACGTGGCTATTTTACTGCTCCACACCAACCGAAAAGACCGCGAGTTTATGGTACTAACGGTCCTTTGAAATCATCGATGTTCGTTGTATTTCCAAGGAACCCGACTTACTAAAGTCGCACCATGATTCATCGCCAACTATTTCTGACAATTGCGTGTAGTCGCACAGCGACTTTGGTAAGTCGCGATCCGCCGCAATCGGGTACTTATACCAACGGCCCAATGAAACGACTCGTTTTCTATAGAAAGTCATCCCCGACAAACGTAGCGCAGCGTAGAGAAGATCGGGGACCTCATCGAGTTGTACGCTCAAATTTCAGGGTTTCCCCGCTCTTTGTTGCGCTACGCTTCACTGCGGCGGGGAAGACAACACTCGGTGTCGTAAGTAGAGGATTTGATTGGGCCGTTGGTATAAGTTACCGCTTGAAGTGACTGAATATAGTCTCATGCGCGCGGTTCCCCTTTCCAAAGTCGCCCTATGTTCGCTCGACGAGTATTTCTGACGATCGCATTGGCGCACCCATTCTCCGCCACCGTCAAGCGCTTTCTTGAGAAAGGCGCGCCAAAACTGAGACAGATTTTTGCAAAAAGTATCCCGTATTTTTGAGTGCCAAAACGTCCCATGGCCCCATTTGGAGCACAGCGCTGTAGTTGCTGCAATTCACTGAGCCTTTGGCAAGAGAGCTATCTCACAGGAGTCCAGATTTGTGTCTGACAGAACGGGCCAACACAGCCTTTAACTTCCAGACGACCGTCAGTTTTGAGTTTGAATTCGCTGCGATAGGTTTTGCCATCTTCGGGATTGTAGATCGTCCCGCCCTTATAGCTATCGTCAGGCTGGCGGGTGAAATTGGACAAGATATTGGCACCTATCAAGGTGCGGGTCCGCAGGGTTGAATTTGGGTTTCTAAAATCAAGCCCGGTTTCGCCAGCCTTGGGCGTCCCCGTCAAAATCCGCCCACAGGTGCGTGCGCCGCATGCTTCAATTCGGACGGTACCCGCACCCGATTGTGTCCGCCAATTTGTGCCCTCCAACGGGCGTGCTTGGGCAGTGGATGTTAAGGCAGTTATGGCCAGCGCCAGGGAAAGTGTTGCTATGGAACCGTGCTTCATATTTTATGCGTCCTTTATTGATTGGGGCTTGGAATGGCCACAGCAGACCCCCCACAGCCCTAAACATAAGCCAAGCCATGAGCAATGGCATTAACCAGAGTTAATTTTGATTGAGTGGGGTATGAGTAGGCTGACTGCTAAGCGCAAAACCAAGTCATACAATACCAAAATCTCCCCGCTCGCAAGCAAACATTAGTCTGTCACCATCGCCCCTTGCGCGCTAGTGTCAACAAGGTTTCCGCGATTGCACAATGGGGATACGGTCCACGTTTGGAATGGCGGAGTTGCGATTTGCGACGAAGATACTGGTGCATAAGGGGGCGGCAGGGTTTTCAGTACTCTGACGTGAGTTGCGGGATCGAGATCAGCGGTGATTTGGGACGCGGAAGAAAATTGGACGGCTTGCTTTAGGCAACATCCAAGCCGAGCGCTATGGCTGCAGATTTCATGCGCGTATCAAAAGTTAGGAGCTTCATACCTAGTCTGTTTGCAATAGCGAGATGCAAAGCATCAGGGCCACGCAAGCCCAAATCAAATTTACGAACAAATTCTGTCGCAAGCACCATGTCTGAACTTAAAGTCTCTGCACGAATTACTGCGCGTGCGCGCCAAGAATCAAACTGTGAAAGTACCCTTTGAGCCGTTTGTGTATCAATCGCACCAATCCGCTTCTGACGGGCGATCACGCTGGAAACTTCAACAACAGCCCAATCAGCAATGGTAATCATGTTTTCTTGAGCGATAAGTGCGTCAGCTTGTTGCGAAAATGCGTCGGCGATAAACAAGGGCACAATCACGCTTGCATCCAGATAGGCGCTCATTATTTAGCGCCGTCGCGAAGCGCTTGTAGGCTTTCGCTTGGTGCTTCAAATCCGCGCTTTGGCGTTATCCTGTTGGCTTTGAGCCAGTGGAGATCGGCCTGCGTTATTGTGCGTGGGACCGTTTTGAAGGGGGTGAGCGTCACGACTGGTTGGCCATGCCGCGTCAAGACGATCTCGTCGCCCGCTTCCGCTCGACGGACCAGATCAGTTAGTTGGGCTTTGGCGTCTGAAACTGAAACTTGCATCGGCTTGCCTCCATTGGACCAATATATACAGAATTATGGTCTAAATCAACTGGGGAAACTCAAGGCCGATTGATACTTTTGATTGAGGCATAGCTTCATATGCCTCAGTGAAGTGCTTCTCGAAGGACGCGCGCGACGCAAAAGAGAGGTAGGGCTAGTTGATGATCTGAATTCAATGTTATAGAGTCCTTTTGGGCTTCTTTTGCCGCAAATGGTGGATCATAACTTGCGCTTTGGCGTGTAGATTTAGTTCGCATCCTGTCACCGTTTTTACCCTACCGCGCTGGAATGCGAAAGAACTAAGTAAGTTCGGGAATGTCTCGTCGCGTTAGTGGCGTCTCGTTAAGCAGCGTTTCCGTCAGCTTCGCAACGTTGCTGTGATCTTGCGGCCTACCTTTGAAGCCTGCAGAGAACATCGCAATCAAATTGGCTTGATGCTTTGGCCACTGTTCCGCTACCGCTGCGCGGACGACGTAACCATACCAGTGCTCATCAATATCGTCCTTAGCGCTTGCTCCTCTCGAAACCATTTCGCCGACAATATGAAGGGCTTGGCGAAGCTGAGCGTCGGAGAAGTGCAAAGTCGGCTTTTGCCAGCCGAGCCGTCTCTTCCAATCGTACATTGTCGTATTGACACCTTGCATCGAAGAATTCTGCGATATGAGTGAAAGTAGCCAACCGTGATCTACTGCGGCGTCAAATGTCCAAAGGAGGCGCCGCAACTCGGAGGTTGGAGTAGGAATTCCTAGCCTTGCAGGCTTCCGACTGTAAAGATCTAAGGTAAGCGGCAATGGGTCGGCACCAAAAGCTTCATTGAATGGTGCTGTCTGACGGCGCATCATTGACATCTGCTGGTCCCGGTATTTCTGAATATCTTCATGAGAAATATTGTCTTCAGTCGTTAGGTAAACAGAGTCGGATGAAATTCCCTCTTCCTGCATTCGCGTACGGAAGAATGAACGGAGTACCTCACTTTCAACCGAGAGAACTTCGTCCACCAAAGCCTTGCGTTGATCCGTCATCTCGAGTGCTGATGCTAAGTAGGAAAAAAGTGACATGACGCGAATTAACCCAATCTAAGGGTCAATATGTCATCCATCGACGGCTTCGTAGTCATGTCATTGGTTAAGCACCAACATCTTAATTGACTATGACATGCGTGCCTTACGTCATCTTTTCCAAGTCAGAAGGCGATATCGTCAAAATGAAAGCCACTTTGGACAGGCGTTGCAACCCACTGCGTTCCCGCAAAACCTTGTCTCAATTGTGAGTGTTCCAGCTCAGCCGCCTCAAGGGACGTTTGGGCCGTCGCCCAGCGGGCTATGGCGCCACAAGCCGCCTGTCGAGCCTTAGCTCGAAGAGCGAAGGCTGAACCCGACTGAACTGGCGGT
>JAYSRI010000311.1:0-3588 GCA_043721175.1 Alphaproteobacteria bacterium | reverse complement strand
CAACGCCGGTTTGGTCAAACGATGGTAGGCGCTTGCCATCCATCAGCACCAATGTGCGTCGTGCGCCAAGGCCGCGCAAATTCAGTGTTGCAACGCCTTCTGGGCCTGCGGTGTTGTTGGAGAATTGGTTGGCACCAGCCAAAAATTGCGGCAGTTGGCGCAAAGCAGTTTCAACGTTCGCAACGTTGTTTTTTTCCAGCGCTGCTGCCGAGATGGACGTGATTGGGCTGTTGGAAACCAGATCAGGGCGGCGAACGCGTGTGCCCGTGACAACAACGACTTCAGCCGTTTTTTCGGGTGCCGCAGCAGGTGCGGTTTGAGCGAATGCAGGCGCGGCAACAGCCAAGCCCGAAATAATGGTCGTCGCGAGCATGAGCCCGCGTGTGCTTGTAAACTTCATGTTGGAACCTCCATATGTCCCCTACCCTACCGATTTTTAGAAACACCGATTTTCGGGCAATTGCTAACGCGGTTACGCGGCACATTACAATTCGTCAACGTGGCAATGACATTAGCGTGACAATTGAAGCAGGGATGTTGCGTATTTGCCGCAAACAAGTGTCAGCTTGAGCAAGCCGTCGGTGACGGACGTCATACAACAAAAAAGGCGACCCGCAAGGATCGCCTTTCTTTGATTGGATATGTTGCAAAAGCCTAGAAGCGACGTGTGACCGACGCAAACACCGAACGGCCGATGATATCGTACTGGGATACCAATGGTGAGTTTCCAAGACGGGAGAAGAACACCGAAGTTGAGACGGCTGGTGACCGCTCATCAAACAAGTTCTCTACGCCGCCAACCACAGTCCAGTTGTCAGAACGATAGCGAACGCTGAAATCATGCGTGATGTACGCTTCCAACTTAGTCTTGTACTGAACGCGTGCCACACCATTATAGGCATAGTAGCTGCCCGGCGTTGTTGTAACGATGTTCGAGCCACCGTTGAAGTCTGCTTGGTTCACTTGCCCTGTTGCATTGGCTGTCCAAGCAAACGTCCAATCCTTTCGGCGGAATTGGAACTGCGTCCGCGAGACATACATCGGCTCACCAATGTTACCAGCGTCTTCATACAAATCCACGTCCGAGAACAGACCTGATTTGTTTGATGTCGTCCAGCGATGGTTTGATTCAATCCGTAGATCGCCGAAAGAAAAGTCCTTCCGGTAGTTGATCTTCAAATCGATGCCTTGAACCTCAGTGACATTAATGTTCACGTAGTTGTTGCGAACAGTCAAGATATTATAGAGGTTTGGCGTGCCTGCCGTTTTTTGACGCGTAAACAACGGGCAGAAGTAAGCCGCACGGCCGGTTGTGTCAGTATAGCAAGCTCCGATGATGTTTGCAGCGCCAAACTGAGCGACCTGGTCGGTTACTTCGATTTTCCAAGAATCGATGCGAAGGTTCAAATCAATCTTGGAAGGCGTGTAAACAAAGCTGAGGATGTCAGAGCGTGACTCTTCTTCCTTCAAAGTGCCCGCACCACCACCAGTGATAATCGTCGCACTTGAACCCGCACCATTGTAGTCGCCAGGAATGCCATCTGCCGCGCAGCGTGTGCGAAGCGTTTGGTTGCTGCTCAGTTCCCAGTTGATGCATGGGTCAACTGAACCTTGCAGCAAGAAGCCTGTTTGGTCGCCCAAGAACAATTCAAACAAGGCTGGAGCACGGTATGATGTGCCAGAGATCGCGACAAAGCGGAACTCCGGTGTAATTTTCCAATCCAGTGTCGCTTTCCAAGTCGAGTTTGTATCGTAGCTATCGTAGTCAGTGAAGCGATAGGCACCAATGATTTCAAGGCTTTCAATCAAAGGCTTTTTCGCGATCAACGGAGCAACCACTTCGGTATAGATCTCACTGACCGAATCTTCGCCTTTTGTGATGCCTGCGACTGTTGTCAGTGCGATGTTGTTACGGCGTGTTTCCGCACCTGGAACATCGTTAATATCATATTTGCGGTAATGTACGCCGACGTTTGCTTTTACAGCATCAGCAGCACCCGGGATTTGGAACAAATCGCCCGACACGTTGGCTTCAAAGACAGTTTGGCGATAGACGGTGTTACCAACGTTCGTACCACCAAATAGATAATTGTATTCAGCTTCCGAGTAACCGCTGTTCAATACACGTGGGTCAAAGAAGTTAACCGGCAAGCATGTACCGCCGCTCAACACTGGGGTTGGGCAACTCGCAACGCCGTTGGTGATGGTTGTTGCCAAGGTTGCGTTCAAGCGGTCTTGCAAGATTGCAGTGCCACCATAAACGCCTTCGCCTCGGCTGGTTTGACCATAGATGTCCCACTTGCCGTTTTTGAAGAAACCGGCGAGGCCATTGCCGGTTTGACCGCGAATGCCGCCCAAAACCTGCCAAGTCTCAACGCTTTGCTCGCTATTTGCAGGACGCGAAATAACGGGTTGGACGTTCACACCAAACGGGTTGTACGGGTTTGCAGCTGGCACAACGAAGAATAACTGAGCACCACGGGTCTGCTGGGAGTCCCGTTTCGCGTAAAGACCTTCACCATACACTTCAACGCCGCCCAAGATATCGAGGTCCGCCGCGCCTGTTGCATACAAATTGATACGCTGCGAAGGCGATACTAAATCCGAGCTATCAATAAATGGCGAGAAGTAGCTCACTTGGTTCGCGACCGGAGAACCGATGACGCCATTTTGCGGGCTGAACAAACGACGGAAGTTTGGAATGGTCAACAACGCTTGTTGCGAAGCGCAAGTTACAGTCACACCAGTTGCCGTCAAGCAGCTGCCTGTCTGCGGGGTTCCTGACAAAACACGCACTGACGGGTTAAGGCCTGATGTACGAGCGGTAATTGATTGATCATAAATCCACGTACCGGTTCCTGTCAGCGCCCCACCTTGAGCGGTGATACGGTTAAACGAACCACCATTTACACCAAAGCACTTCGCCTTCCCCGTTGTTGGATCGATGAAGTCGGCCCGTGCGCCGGTATCTGCGTTAAACACATAGTCATTCTGGCAGAAGTCGCGATCACCCAATGCGAGCGATAATTGCTCGGAATACTGGCCTGAGACCATGACATTCCAACGGTCCGAAGTTTTACCCCACAACGCACCGATGTTGAACGCTTCGCCTTTGCCTTCGAGCGGCCCGCTGGCCTCACCAACCATTTCAAAACCGTTCACATTCTTACGAACGATTGCATTGACAACACCGCCAACCGCGTCTGACCCATAAATAGGCGATGCCCCTTCATTCAAGATTTGGTATTGATCGACAGCCAATGAAGGAATCGCTTGAAGGTCGACGGCACCAACCTGACCACGAACACCCGACGGCGGCAAACGGCGACCATTAAGCAAAAGCAGTGTGCGCTGTGACCCCAAGCTGTTGAGGCCGACAGTCTGAATGCCTGGGCCGCCTTCAACAATGAAGCCGGAGAAGAAGTTGTTGATTTGGCTTGAACCTGATGCCGCAGTTGAGCTTTGCAAAATAGTTGCCGCGTCGATCTGCCCGGAAAGGGTCGAGTTCGCGGTCGTCACTACAGTCAATGGTGACGCACTGTTGAAAGTGGTGCGTGAAATGCGCGACCCGGTAACGACAACGGTCTC
>JAYSRI010000310.1:0-9443 GCA_043721175.1 Alphaproteobacteria bacterium | reverse complement strand
AATGGCCGCTACTCAACCGATGGTCGCAGCAGATATTTTACGTGCTTATCCTCTGAAAAAACATGCAAAATTGCTTGATGTTGGCGGAGGGGAAGGGGCCTTTGCAATAGCGGCGGCCGCCAGCGCGCCCGCGCTCCACGTATCAGTTTTTGATTTGCCAGCGGTTGCCGAACGCGCGCAACTGGCATTTGATGTTGCAAATCTCACGGCTAGATCAGGCGCCTTTGGCGGAGATTTTTTGCAAGGCAAAGTGCCGGACGGGGCGGATGTTATCTCTCTCGTCCGAATTCTGCATGATCATGATGATCAGGCCGTCATGACAATTTTGCGCGCCGTCCATAAAGCACTTCCGGCGCATGGTGTTTTAATGATCGGTGAACCGATGTCATCGGTGCCTGCACGTGATCCAATGGCTGAGGCCTATTTCGGGTTTTATCTGCTGGCAATGGGCCGCGGACGCGCCCGTACACCTGCGCAATTGAGCCAAATGGTTAAAGATGCAGGCTTTACTTCGGTTCGGTCGATGCCAACGCGAACGCCGATGTTGGTTAGGGTTCTGGTCGCGCGCGCTTAGTGTGTTTGTATACAGTCTAGCCGATTGGACGCTTATCACGCGTGTCTACATTTTGAAGATCGCTCTGTTTTTCGCTAAATTTCCTATTTTCAGGCGCAAACAGACGATTGGTAATGTATTGAAAACAGCGCGAACAAGAATTCGACACAATTCAGCGTTGTTTGGAATTGACATATGTAAGCGTCCAATTAAAGTGACACTCACAAGCCCGTGAATGTGCCGGAGTCGCACCAGAGGGTTGGGAGTAGGAAATGCAATCAATGGCCGTCGTGTTAGAGGCACCAAAGCAGCTTTCGCTGCGAAGCCTCGACTTAACTGACGCGGGGCCCAGCGACGTGATTGTCGATGTTGATTTCAGTGGAATTTCAACCGGAACCGAGCGCTTGTTGTGGTCTGGCCAGATGCCGCCATTTCCGGGTCTCGGCTATCCATTGGTGCCTGGCTACGAATCAGTCGGCCGTGTTGTCGACGCTGGTTATGATGCCAAGTCACGTATTGGCGAGACCGTCTTCATACCGGGGTCCACAGGCTTTATCGGTGCCAAAGGCTTATTTGGCGGCGCAGCCAGCCGTTTGGTGGCTCCCAGTTCGCGGGTGATTTCAATTGGTGAAAACTTGGCGCAGCAAGGTGTATTGATCGCACTGGCTGCCACAGCGCGCCATGCGATTGCAGACGGTGCTAACCCGCCTGAGCTGATTGTCGGACATGGCGTTTTGGGGCGCTTGCTCGCTCGCGTCGTTATCGCCGAACACGGGATTGCGCCTGTGGTTTGGGAAACAAATTCTGCCCGCACTGGTGGCGCGCAGGGCTATGACGTCACCAATTCAACGGACGATACCCGCAAAGACTATAAAACTGTGCTTGATGCTAGTGGTGCTAGCGACATGCTAGATACGTTGATTGGTCGTCTCGCACGCGGGGGTGAGATCATTCTTGCTGGCTTCTATGATCAGCTCAGCTTCAACTTCCCGGCTGCATTCATGCGGGAGGCTCGCTTGCGGGTTGCCGCGGAATGGACACCAGCCGACCTCACAGCAACCCTAGATTTGATCCAAACAGGCCGTCTCAGCCTTGATGGATTGATCACTCACGAAGTCGCTTACGATGATGCGGATGGCGCTTATCGCACCGCATTTTCTGATCCGGTTTGCCTAAAAATGTTACTTGATTGGAGGGGCGTCGCGTGAGCGTTACACTTTTGGACAGACGCGCACTTGTAGACGAGGCCAATATTGAGCCTGATCCCGTCCACACAGGCGAAATCACCAAAGAAACCCAAGTCATTGCCATTTATGGCAAGGGTGGTAGCGGCAAGAGTTTTGCGCTCTCAAACCTCAGTTACATGATGGCTCAACAAGGCAAGCGCGTTTTGTTGATTGGGTGCGATCCAAAGTCCGATACCACGAGCCTGCTGTTTGGCGGCAAGTCTTGCCCGACGATCATCGAAACTTCGTCTAAAAAGAAGCTGGCTGGCGAGGAAGTCAAAATCGAAGATGTCTGCTTTGTTCGCGATGGCGTATTTGCGATGGAACTTGGCGGGCCTGAGGTCGGTCGCGGTTGCGGCGGTCGCGGCATTATTCACGGTTTTGAGTTGCTTGAGAAGTTGGGCTTCCACGATTGGGGCTTTGACTATGTATTGCTCGACTTTTTGGGCGATGTGGTTTGTGGTGGCTTTGGTCTGCCGATTGCGCGCGATATGTGCCAAAAAGTAATTGTCGTTGGATCCAATGATCTCCAATCGCTTTATGTCGCCAATAACGTTTGCTCAGCGGTTGAGTATTTCCGGAAATTGGGCGGTAATGTTGGCGTGGCAGGTATGCTCATCAATAAAGATGACGGCACGGGCGAGGCGCAAGCCTTTGCTGATGCGGTTGGTATCCCTGTTTTGGCGGCTATCCCTGCGGACGAAGATATCCGCCGCAAGTCTGCCAATTATCAAATCATTGGTATTCCGGGTGATCCTTGGGGGCCATTGTTTGAAGCGCTCGCGGAGAACGTCGCCACGGCACCGCCCGTTCGCCCAACACCACTAACACAAGACGGCCTGCTTGGCCTGTTTAGCCCCGATCAAGTCGGCGGCAGCTATGAACTGCGCCCAGCAACCCAAGCCGATATGCGCGGCGGGGTGTTTGCTGAAAAACCAACCCTTGAAGTCGTCTACGACGGAGTTTGATGCGACATGAGTGACGTCCTTGCCCCAACAATGGCTACCCTGACCAGCTTGGACGATGTTCAAGTGGCTGGCAGTGCGCCTGTTGATGCAGGGTGCCACGGTGGCGCACAAACCATGACGGACGCTGCAAAGGCGGCTGGAAAGTCCGACATTCTCGATCTTTATGCCCATGATTACCCCAAAGGCCCACATGATCAGCCCCAAAGCATGTGCCCTGCGTTTGGTTCGCTGAGGGTTGGCCTGCGGATGCGTCGGACCGCGACGATCTTGTCGGGTTCGGCATGCTGCGTTTACGGACTGACTTTCACCAGCCACTTTTACGGTGCGCGTCGAAGTGTTGGTTATGTGCCGTTTAACTCCGAGACTTTGGTGACAGGTAAGCTGTTTGAAGACATCCGTGAGGCCGTGTTCAAAATGGCGGATCCCGCTTTGTACGACACTATCGTTGTGACAAATCTTTGCGTGCCGACGGCCTCCGGCGTGCCATTACAATTGTTACCCAACCAAATCAATGGTGTACGGATCATTGGTATTGATGTGCCAGGCTTTGGCATTCCTACTCATGCCGAAGCCAAAGACGTGCTGGCAGGGGCGATGTTGCGCTACGCCCGCACCGAAGCAGAATCAGGGCCAGTTGCCGCACCCGCCAATCGGACAGACAAACCAACCATCACCCTGCTTGGCGAAATTTTCCCGGCCGATCCTGTCGGTATTGGCATGATGCTAGAGCCTTTGGGCTTGGCGGCTGGCCCCGTGGTTCCCACGCGCGAATGGCGGGAGCTTTATGCAGCGCTTGATTGCGCTGCCGTAGCCGCCATCCATCCATTCTACAAAGCCAGCGTCCGTGAATTTCAAACCGCTGGCCGCAAAGTCGTGGGATCAGCGCCCGTTGGCCGCGATGGTACCGCCGCTTGGCTCGATGCCATTGGTGAAGCTTGCGGGATTGCCCAATCCAAAGTTGACGCTTCTAAAAACCGTTTCCTCCCCGCGATCTCAGACGCTCTGGCGAAAAGTCCAATAAAAGGGCGTCTGATGGTCTCTGGTTATGAAGGCTCAGAGCTTTTGGTCGCGCGTTTGCTGATCGAAAGCGGCGCGACTGTTGAATATGTCGGCACAGCTTGCCCACGCACGCCTTGGTCCGAACCTGACCGGGAGTGGCTGGAAGCACGTGGCGTTCACGTGCAATATCGCGCTAGCCTCGAGCAAGATATCGCTGCTGTTGCGAGCCTCAAGCCTGATTTGGCAATTGGCACCACGCCGGTTGTTCAATATGCCAAAGAGCGCTCAATACCGGCACTTTACTTCACCAATCTGATCTCGGCGCGTCCTTTGATGGGGCCAGCCGGCGCAGGATCATTAGCAACTGTGATCAATTCAGCGCTCGCCAACAAGGCACGCTTTGAAAAGATGACGTCTTTCTTTGAGGGCGTCGGCACAGGACATACCACGGGCGTTTGGGAAGATACCCCTGTTGATCGCCCTGAATTCAAGGCGCGCTATGCCAAGACTATGGCTGCATCGCGGGCTGCTTTGGAGGCTGTAGGCACATGACGCTGGTTCTCGATCATGACCGCGCTGGTGGCTATTGGGGCGCAGTTTATGCCTTCACAGCTATCAAGGGCCTGCAAGTCATCATCGATGGACCCGTGGGCTGCGAGAACTTGCCTGTAACCTCGGTCTTGCACTATACTGACGCGCTTCCGCCCCATGAATTGCCCATCGTAGTTACGGGCCTTGGCGAAGAAGAGCTGGGTCAAACGGGGACTGAAGCCGCGATGATGCGTGCTTGGCGGACGCTTGATCCTAGTCTCCCGGCTGTTGTGGTTACTGGCTCTATTTCGGAGATGATTGGCGGCGGCGTTACCCCTGAGGGCACCAACATCCAACGCTTTTTGCCTCGAACAATCGATGAGGATCAATGGCAAAGTGCGGACCGCGCCCTCACGTGGCTGTGGACGCAATTTGGCGCTAAGAAGGTGCCCGCTGCAAAAGCTCGCAAAGAAGGCGACAAGCCCAAGGTTAACATCATCGGCCCCACTTATGGCATGTTCAACCTACCGTCCGACTTGGCTGAAATCCGGCGCTTGATCGAAGGCATCGGCGCGCAAGTCGGCGTGGTGTTCCCTCTCGGCAGCCACGTTGCCGACGTCAAGAAGTTGGCCGATGCTGAGGTTAATGTCTGCATGTACCGTGAGTTTGGTCGCAATTTGTGCGAGCACATGGAGCGGCCATATTTGCAAGCGCCCATCGGCCTGGAATCAACCACGCTATTCTTGCGCAAATTGGGAGAATTGGTTGGTCTTGATCCTGAACCGTTCATCGAGCGCGAAAAACATACAACGATCAAGCCGTTGTGGGACCTTTGGCGGTCGGTTACTCAAGATTTTTATGGCACCGCCAGCTTTGCGATCGTCGCCAACGAGACTTACGCACGCGGCGTTCGCAACTTCTTGGAAAACGACATGGGTATGCCCTGCACCTTCTCGTTTGGCCGGAAGGCTGGCGTCAAGCCTGACAATGAAGCTGTGATGAAGGCGCTCAAAGAAACCCCGCCGCTCATTATGTTCGGTAGTGTCAATGAGCGTATGTATATGGCCGAGTTGGGTTCGCGTTGCATGTATGTACCAGCGTCTTTTCCTGGTGCCATCATCCGTCGCCACACTGGTACGCCGTTTATGGGTTATTCAGGCGCGACATATCTAATGCAAGAAGTCTGCAACGCCCTGTTTGACGCTTTGTTTTCCATTCTGCCGCTGGCTGGGCAAATGGACAAAGCCGAGGCGACCCCTGCACGCCATCACCGCGAACTCAGCTGGGATGATGATGCCAAAGCAGCGCTTGACCGCTTGGTCGATAGCCAGCCCGTTTTGGTCAGAATTTCTGCGGCCAAGCGCTTGCGCGACACCGCTGAACGCGCCGCCCGCTTGGCTGGCGAGACCAATGTAGCCCTGGAGCGCGTTACCCGCGCCCAGTTAGAATTGGCGTGACCGGATGATCATGATCACCACGCACAATTCAAAAGTTTCGAGCGCGCTGAAAAGCGATGCTTGCACCGCGTCGGCCCAATCCCCGTTTTTGGGGACTTGGGTCTACATCACCGCCGCGACGATTCCGCCGCGAACGGTCCAGCTGTGGGGGGTTACCACAGCAATAGCCGTCCCAAACAACATGGAGGGTAGTTAATGGCTAATAACGAGTCTAACAGCACGACCGGTCTGACCGGTCAGGAAGCGAAAGAATTCCACCGCATCTTTATGGCGGGATTCATTGGCTTCACATTGGTGGCAATTGTCGCCCACTTACTAGTGTGGACGATGTTCCGCTCGTGGTTCCCACCAGTTGGTGGTTTCGTCGAGCTGCAAAGCACCATGCAACATGCTGCCATTTTGGCACAAAATCTGTTCAGCTAAGGGAGACTTATCATGCATCGTATCTGGCTTTTGTTTGATCCCCGTCGCGTTCTGGTTGCCCTTTCGGTCTTCCTGTTCACCTTGGCGATTTTCATCCACTTCATTTTGCTCAGCACCGACCGGTATAACTGGATCGAAGGGCCAAAAGCCTCCGCTCCGGCTGCAGCATTGCCAACCACAGGCCCAGCCCACGGCTGAACTTTGGGTTAGCCCTCAACACTGCGTGTGCGACTTAAGTTGGACACGTTCGTGGTTGCAGGCGAAGAAATCATTTTTGGCTTCTTCGCCTGTCACCCTCTTTTTTATCTCGTAAATTCGTTGAAGCGACTGCTTCCACGAGCCAAGGAGGACACCGACCGTGGCCTTACTGAGTTTTGAACGCAAATACCGTGTTCGAGGTGGGACGCTCATCGGCGGCGACCTCTTCGATTTCTGGGTCGGCCCATTTTATGTCGGCTTCTTTGGTGTGACTGCGGCGTTTTTCGCCATACTCGGCACACTTCTTATTGCTTATAGCGCCAGCCTTCAGGGGCAATGGAACCCTTGGTTGATTGATGTTCAGCCACCGGCCGAGGCCATCGGCCTTGGTATCGCGCCTTTGAAAGAAGGCGGTATCTGGCAAGTGGTCACCATTTGCGCAATTGGTTCCTTTTCGTCTTGGGCTTTGCGCGAAGTGGAAATTTCCCGCAAACTGGGCATGGGCCTCCATGTGCCATTCGCGTTCAGTGTTGCGATTTTCGCCTATGTGACTTTGGTTGTTATCCGCCCAGTTCTGATGGGTGCATGGAGCAACGGCTTCCCATACGGCATTTTCACCCATCTCGATTGGGTCTCCAATACTGGCTATAAATATATCAACTTCCACTATAATCCGGTGCATATGTTGGCGGTCACGTTTTTCTTTACGAACGTTTTTGCCTTGGCTTTGCATGGATCTTTGATCTTGTCGGCAACCAATCCTGGCAAAGGTGAAGTGGTCAAGACGCCTGAATACGAAGACACGTTCTTCCGTGATATTTTGGGCTACTCGATTGGCACCCTCGGCATCCATCGTCTCGGATTGTTTCTAGCTTTGTCCGCCGGTTTCTGGAGCGCCATCTGTATTGTGATCAGCGGTCCACTTTGGTCAAAAGGTTGGCCCGAATGGTGGGACATCTGGCGCAACATGCCGATTTGGGGTTGAGTGAAAGGAGACTATGAAAATGGCTGGCTATCAAAACATCTTTACGCAAGTCCAAGTTCGCGGTCCCGCTGAACTTGGCATCCCCCTTCCAAAGGGGAGCATTGAACGCGACGGGGAAGGCTTTATTGGCGTCTCCCGCCTGTTGGGTGCGATTGGCAACGCGCAACTTGGCCCGATCTATTTGGGTTGGACGGGGATGGCTGCTCTGTTCTTTGGCTTTATTGCCTTTGAAATCATCGGCTTGAACATGGCAGCATCAGTCAACTGGAATCCGGTTGAGTTCATCCGTCAATTGCCTTGGTTGACGCTCAATCCACCGCCGATAGAGCAGGGGTTTAACCTGTTTCCACCTTTAGCCGAGGGCGGTTGGTGGGTCATGGCAGGCTTCTTCTTGACCGTTTCGCTGCTACTTTGGTGGGTTCGCACGTACAACCGCGCCAAGGCCCTGGGGCTTGGACCCCATGTATCTTGGGCGTTTGCCTCGGCTATCTGGCTTTATCTAGTGCTTGGCTTTATCCGGCCTGCACTTATGGGCAGCTGGAGTGAGGCTGTGCCGTTTGGCATCTTCTCGCATCTCGATTGGACTGGTGCATTTTCCATCACTTACGGGAACTTGTTCTACAATCCATTCCATTGCCTCTCCATCGTCTTCCTTTACGGTTCGGCGTTGTTGTTCGCGATGCACGGCGCGACGATCCTTGCGGTGGCCCGTTACGGTGGCGAGCGTGAGCTAGAGCAGATAACGGATCGTGGTACGGCGTCCGAGCGTGCAGCTTTGTTTTGGCGCTGGACGATGGGCTTCAATGCCTCAATGGAATCAATTCACCGTTGGGCCTGGTGGTTCGCGGTTCTCACGACCTTCACTGGCGGGATTGGTATTTTGCTGACCGGCACGGTTGTTAGCGACTGGTATGGTTGGGCCGAGGTCCACCACTATGCGCCACCACGTTAAAGCATCGGCTTAAATAATTGGGGCGACGCAAACCATGTGTCGCCCTTTTTGTCTCTAAAAATCTCCTCCTCAATAGCTATCATCGTTCAAACTGTGGCCAGCCTTGCTGCTTGGACCACGAGGGCTTCCTTATGCTTAAGACCCCGCTGCTCGACACACTTGATGTCCCATCTGACATCAGCGCCTTGGATACCACCCAGCTGGAACAATTAGCTGGTGAAGTACGCGACACGATGATTGATGCCGTTGCTTTTACGGGTGGTCATTTGGGAGCGGGGCTTGGGGTCGTTGAGCTGACGGTCGCACTTCATCACGTGTTTGACATGCCTAGCGATATTTTGATTTGGGATGTGGGACATCAGGCTTATCCCCACAAAATCCTGACAGGACGGCGTGATCGCATCCGTACATTGCGCCAAGAGAACGGTTTGTCTGGTTTTACAAAGCGCAGCGAGAGCAAATTTGATCCATTTGGTGCCGCTCACGCTGGAACCTCTATTTCTGCGGCACTGGGATTTTGTGTCGCGCGTGATTTAGATGGTCGCGATAATCATGTGATCGCAGTGATTGGCGACGGTAGCATGACGGCGGGCATGGCCTATGAAGCGATGAACATTGCCGCGGATTCAACCAAACGCCTGATCGTCATTCTCAACGACAACGATATGTCAATTGCGCCACCAGTGGGTGCTATGAGCAATTATTTCGCGCGCTTGCTATCGGGGCGCTCATTTTTGTCGCTGCGCAAAGCGGCCAAGAAGATGATCGAAAATTGGCCGTTGCCGCTGGCCGACGCGGCACGCAAAACCGACGAGTACGCCAGAGGCATGGTGCAAGGCGGGACGTTCTTTGAGGAGCTTGGGTTCCACTATATCGGTGTCGTCGATGGTCATGATCTTGAAACATTGGTGCCGATCTTGCGCAATGCGACGGGGATTGATCATAAACCGGTGCTGATCCACGTCCGCACCCAAAAAGGCAAAGGTTATGCCCCCGCCGAGAATGCCGCTGACAAATATCACGGTGTCGCCAAGTTCAATGTTATCACTGGAGAGCAACAAAAGGCACCGGCTGGTCCGCCATCCTATACAAAAGTCTTTGGTGAAGCGCTGGTTCAAGAAGCCAATAGAGATGATAAGATTGTCGCCATC
>JAYSRI010000309.1:0-9483 GCA_043721175.1 Alphaproteobacteria bacterium | reverse complement strand
GCCGCGCGGCGGATATCTTCAACACCATGTTGGCTGATAAAAAATGTTCGACTTGGTTGACGCTGGCTGGGTCAACTTCTGCCGGCGGTTGCATGGATGTGTACCGCGACATGGTGAAGTTTGGCATGGTCGATGCCATCGTCGCTACGGGCGCCTCCATCATTGACATGGATTTCTTTGAGGCACTGGGCTTCAAGCATTATCAAGCCCGCGAAGTGCCCGATGATGAGACGTTGCGCAGCCTCTATATCGACCGCATCTACGACACCTATATTAATGAGGAAGAGCTCCAGGCTTGTGATCATACGATCCTTGAAATCGCTGATAGCCTTGAGGCGCGCTCTTATTCATCGCGCGAGTTTATTGCCCACATTGGCAAGTGGCTGAGCGACGGCAATGCCAAGAAAGAAGGCAGTCTGATCCAAACCGCCTATGAGTGCGGCGTGCCGATCTTCTGCCCGGCATTTGTGGACTCCAGCGCTGGCTTTGGTCTTGTGAAGCATCAAGTTGAGCGCGCGAAAGCCAAAAAGCCATACATGGTGATCGATGCAATCGCCGACTTCCGCGAGCTGACTGACATTAAGATCGCTGCTGGTCGGACTGGCTTGTTCATGGTCGGCGGCGGCGTGCCCAAGAACTTTGCTCAAGACACCGTGGTGTGCGCCGAGATCCTTGGCATTGAAGCTGAGGTCCATGCCTATGCCGTTCAAATTACGGTTGCCGACGTCCGCGACGGCGCGTGCTCGTCTTCGACCCTAAAAGAAGCCTGCTCTTGGGGCAAGGTTTCAGTCGCGCTTGAGCAAATGGTGTTTGCAGAGGCGACCACTGTTGTGCCTTTGATAGCGTCTGACGCTTATCACCGCGGACATTGGCGTGACCGCGAAAAGCGTAACTGGGCGAAGTTGTTCGACGCGGTTTAGTAACTTATGTTGGGGTTGCGAAGCGTTGCCGACGCAATCCCAACACAAATCTATGCACACAGATTAGGTGAACTTTATGCAAACCGGGTCCTGTCTCTGCGGTAGCGTAACCATCAAAGTGCAAGGCGATCTGGGGCAGCCCGATGCCTGCCATTGCAGCCAATGCAGGAAGCAATCGGGCCATATATGGGCGTCTTCGGATGTCCTCAAGTCTGACTTGGCAATCGAAGGGGCAGAAAATTTGACTTGGTTTGCCGCGTCGGAAAAGATAAGGCGCGGGTTTTGTTCAAAATGTGGGTCGTTTCTGTTTTGGGACCGGATTGGTGGCGAGAAGATTGCCATCGCGATGGGTTGTTTGGATAGTCCGACACATACAAAGTTGGCGCATCATATCTTTGTGGCTGACAAGGGTGACTATTACGAAATCGCCGATGGTGTGCCCCAAAATCAGCAGTAGTCGCGCATGCAAAGGTTGGCACGATGGGCGACCTTGATTTACACAAAGGCTATGACCCACTTCGCTGACAATTTGATCGACAAAACTAGAGCGCTGAACACCACTTTATGCGTCGGCCTTGATCCGTTCCCGGAGCTTATCCCGACCATTTTTGGTGAAGTTGGAGCCTTGCGGACTTTGGAGGCTTTTTTCATCGAAGTCATAGACGCGGTGACGGGAAAAGTCGCTGTGGTAAAACCCCAAATCGGTTTGTTTGAACCGTGGGGCAGTGAAGGCGTGGCACTTGTGGGGCGGTTGAGCCAATATGCGCGCGACAAGGGTCTTCTGGTGATTCTAGACGCTAAACGTGGCGACGTCGGCTCGACGGCACAAGGCTATGCGCGCGCATATCTGGGTATTGATGCGCAAGTATGCTGCGATTGTATCACAATTAACCCGTATTTGGGCCTCGACAGCTTGGCCCCATTTGCGCAACTGGCGCATCAAAACGGCAAAGGGATTGCTGTCCTTGTGCGCACGTCAAATCCTGGCGCGCGGGACTTTCAAGACCTGCAAGTCGATGGCGCACCATTGTGGACGCGCGTCGGGGAAAAACTAGCCGACCTTGAGAGCCAGCTGATGGGGGCAAGCGGCTTCTCGTCGCTGATGGTTGTTTGTGGGGCAACCTGGCCTCACGAAGCCAAGCGCTTGCGTGATATTTTACCAAAATCCCTGTTTCTTGTGCCGGGATATGGCGCCCAAGGTGGTGCGGCGCGCGATGCCGTAGCTGGATTTGTGGCAGGCCCCGCTGGCGTTGAAGGCGGTGTTGTATCGTCCTCACGAGGCGTGCTTTACCCAAAGGCGGCAATTGAGGCGAAAACACTTGCGGATTGGCACGCTATTTTTGAGGCCAATCTGCAAGCAACCATCGAGGACTTGCGCGCTGCGTCCCAAATTGTCGTATAGATGTGGGATAGCTTGCACCGTCTTCAATTTAAGTGAAATGCCCTCATGAACGAACGCATCGACCCTGTAAAAGACGTTCGCTCAAAGTTGTTTGATGGCGATGGCCCACGCGTTTTTACCATTCCTCCGGCTGTGTCATTCCTCGACGTTTTGGCAAAGACATTGCTGGAAGAGTTTGACGGTCGCGAGACGCCATTTGCATTATCTGACGCGATTATTTTATTGCCGACCAAGCGCGCATCACGTGCTTTGGGGCAAGCATTTCTTGACGCGCGA
Organism: Alphaproteobacteria bacterium; assembly: GCA_043721175.1. Taxonomy (GTDB): domain Bacteria; phylum Pseudomonadota; class Alphaproteobacteria; order Caulobacterales; family Aquidulcibacteraceae; genus Aquidulcibacter. The sequence goes on along the minus strand of JAYSRI010000309.1, from coordinate 6,885 downwards.
CAGGGTGCAGCGACACTTTTGCCCCGTATACGGACAATCGGCGATATAGACCCCGATGATGCGGGCCTTGCCGAGCTTGGGGAGGGGCTTCTTTTAACGCCAACGATTGATCCCATGGCAAGGAGGTTGATTTTAGCGCGTTTGATCCGCGTGCGAGATCGTCAAGCCGACTGGACCCATGATCCAGTCGCAGCATTAGGGGCCGCCGATGCGTTGGCCGAACTATTGGACAACGCAGCGATTATGGCGCCGACCAGCGAACCTTTCGACTGGTCGCTGCTAAGCACGCTGGTTGACGATAAAAACCTTGCGCATCATTGGGAGCAATCAACTATATTTCTGCAAATCGTAACCCAAATGTGGCCGCTGCTGTTGGCTGAGCTCGACCGTGCCGACCCTGGTGTGCGGCAACGGCGAGGCATTGAGAGTTTGCTAGCAACATGGCGCGCTAAGCCGCCAAAGGGTGCCGTGATCTTGGCGGGCTCCACTGGCTCCATGCCGATAACCCGCGATCTAATGGCTTGTGTGGCGCGACTGAAAACAGGGTGCGTTGTATTGCCTGGCCTTGATACTGGGTTAACTGATACAAACTGGGCACGCGCACGCCACGATGACCAACATCCGCAACGCGCAATGGCGCAGGCGCTAGAGGCCATTGGTGTGTCGCGCCATGATGCAAAGCCTTGGCCTAACGCAAGCCAATCAGCAGCGTCAGACAAAAGGCGCGAGGTTCTTAACGAAGCACTAACGCCGGGCGAAGCTACATCCGATTGGCCAACCCGTATCAAGGAAATTGGGCGCGATGATATTGTGCTTGGCCTTGGTGGTCTTTCGCTGGTTGAGGCGTCAACAGAGGAAGAAGAAGCTAATATCATCGCCCTTGAATTGCGCGAAACGCTTGAGCACGATGGTCAGACTGTGGCACTGGTAACCCCTGATACCAATATTGCGCGCCGCGTTGCTGCCAAACTCGCTCGCTGGGGTATTGCGATCAACGTCTCAGCGGGCAAGCCATTGGGCGATACGACTGTGGGTACTTTTGTGCGCCTTGTCACCAACTGGGCAACCGACCCCGCCGATCCAGTCGCTCTCGCCAGCTTATTGGGACATCCTCTTACGTCTCTTGGCTTTGACCGCGCTTGGGTGGAGACATGGGCATCATGCCTTGAAATCAATTTTTTACGCGGCGCGCGCAAGGACGCTGATCTGGGCCAGCTTCAACAGCGAATCGGCGCGGTTGAACCAAAGCGCTTGAGATTGAATGGTGTAGAAACAGCTCACTCGACAGTTTCGGCGCTGAATTGTTTGGTCGATGCACTCCATCGGACTATTGCGGGCGATAGTGGTATCGCAGGGACGTTAGACCAAATCGCGGCTGCCGTTGCGCGATTATGTGAGGTTGTGGCAAGCAATTCCAGCCAGAATGGCGCGCAAATTTTATGGCAGGGCGAAGACGGGCAAGCCGCTAGCGAATTTTTGGCCAGCCTGATGGCGAATGGCAATCAGTTTGATGCTATTGGCACCAGCCAGACGTCGCGAACCCTAGACTATTTGCTGCAAGGGCAAGTTGTGCGTCCACGGGGAACCCATCCTCGCCTCGCGATATTAGGGCCACTAGAAGCACGCCTGTTGCGGTTTGACAAACTGGTATTGGCAGGCCTCGATGAAGGCGTTTGGCCAAAGGCGGCACCTCCCGATCCGTTTTTGTCACGGGCCATGCGGGCGAAACTGAACCTTCCCTCGCCCGACACGCGCATCGGCTTGGCAGCGCACGACTTTGCACAATTGGCAGCGGCACCGCGCGTCATCATGACCCGTGCTAAACGGCGCGCTGATGCACCTGTCGTTATGTCGCGCTGGTTATGGCGCCTCAAGACGCTGTCGCGCGGGGCGCTAGGCGACGCGGCCAGTGATGCAGCACTCGTGGCTTCACCCAATTGGCGTGATATCCTGCGTTATTATGAGCCCAATCGGACGTTTGATACCAGTCTGGCTATTCCACGCCCTAAGCCGCCAGTTCACGCCCGCCCGACCGAATTTTCCGCCACGCAAATTGAAACGTGGATCCGTGACCCTTATCGTATTTACGTCGAGAAAATATTGAAATTAAAAGCGCTGGACCCCTTGGGTGGGGCGCCCGGAGTTGGCGAACGAGGTTCGGCTATACACTTGGGAACCGAGATTGTTGGGCAATGGCACCAGAAGCTGCCCGAGGATGCGGTTAGAGAGCTGACGGCGGCCATGCACGACGAGTTACAAAAAGCGGGTTATCATGGCACGAAATTGGCGCGTGAAATGAGCCGCCTTGAGGCCAGTATTGCGTGGCTTGCGCCGTTCGAACTTCAACGCCTGTCAGAAAACTGGCGCCCTCATATTGAGCAATGGGGCCAGATTGTGCTGGATACTCCTGTTGGACCATTGACCATAAAGGCAAAGTCTGACCGCATTGATGTTGGGCCAAACGGTCTTGAAATTCTTGATTTCAAAAGCGGCACTCCGGCTTCGCCGTCCGAAATTATGGTGATGTTTGGTGCGCAATTGCCAGTTACTGCACTGATAGTAGCGCGAGGTGGCTACAAGAATATTCGCGCGCAAATGCCGACAGACTTAGCGCATATCCGAATTGGTGGACGCGAACTGGGCATCCACAAGGGTGTGCACGAGAAAACAAGTGTCAGTGAATTGGTGGAGAAAATTGAAGTGACATTGATCAAATTGATTCAGCTGTATCACGATTCAAACTGGCCTTATTTGTCGAAGCCACGGGTGAAATTCACCAAGAAAGTTGGTTATGACGAGCCGTCTGACCGGCTGGCGCGGCGCGCTGAGTGGGCCGACGTAGAAGGAGACGCCTCGTGAACGCACTCACCTTATCCAAGGGCGATGTTGTTTTTGACGCGACCATTTTGGCGCAGTCTATCGCTGCCGATCCCAGTATTTCTATTTGGGCAAGTGCCAATGCAGGTGCGGGTAAAACCAAAGTTCTGATTGATCGTATTGCCCGTTTGCTATTGTCGGGCTCAAAGCCCGGACGGATATTGGCGGTGACTTACACAAAGGCCGCTGCAACCGAGATGCAGACCCGCCTTTATGACAAGTTAGGCGGCTGGACGATTGCTGATGATGTTAAGTTACGAGCAGCTCTATCCGATCTTGATCCAACCTTAGAGCTGGATAGCCCGGCCACGTTGGCGCGGGCGCGATCCCTATTTGCGGCAGCACTTGAAACTCCCGGTGGCTTGAAAATCCAAACGATTCACGCTTTTTGTCAGACAATATTGCAACGATTTCCGCTAGAAGCCGGCGTGCCTCCCAGTTTTCAAATTCTTGACGACGCCACAGGCAAGTCGCTGGCAGAGAAAGCACTTGATGTCGCCGCACGCCAGCAACCAGATGCATTCGCCAAGCTGGCAGCGCTTACGACCGTTAATGACGACATTAATGCCCTTCGACTAGCGATCAAGCAGCGTGCAGCATTAGAGCGCGCAACACAAAATCCAACTTTAGTTCGTATACGGATTGCAGAAAGTTTGGGCTTGGATCAAGATGATACACCCGAGGCCATTTGTACCCGCGCTGTCGGAAGGCTCGATTTGGACGGCTTTGCGCGAGCCGCTAGCATTCTGGAAACTGGCAAGGAATCAGACAAGAAAATTGCAAAAGCCTTTCGGTTAGCAATCGCAACGCCAGACCCCATGATTTCCGTCTTGGCACTTGCAGCGTTAATTTTCACGAGTGAAGGCGATGTTCGCCAAAAACAAATTTACACTAAAGACATGGGCAAGCATGCGGCGGTAGTGGCAGTTCTGGGGCCTCATGATGGCTGGCCCAGCAATTTCTGCAACCAGATTGAAGCCATCTATAATGACATGCAGGCCGCCAAATTATTGGAGAAATCGGCGGCCCTCACGGTCGCCGCGATTGCTTATAAAAAAACATGGGCTGAAGCCAAGCAAGCGATGGGGGCGTTGGATTTTGACGATTTGGTGGCGGCGACAGCCAATTTACTGAGCCATAGTGACGGTGCGGCGCGATGGGTACTGTACAAGCTCGATGCCGGAATAGAACATATTCTGATTGACGAAGCCCAAGACACCAGTCCCGAACAATGGGATTTAATGGCGCCTTTATTTGGCGTACTGGAGCAAGAACAGCGCGATAAACCGCGCACCCGCTTTGTTGTCGGCGACGAAAAACAGTCGATTTTTTCGTTTCAAGGCGCGCGGCCACAGCGTTTTGGAGAGGAGCGAACGGCTTTCCAGGCACAAGGAGAAATCTATCAAGATGGTCGAGAGGCCCTGTCTTTTGAGCTGTCGTTTCGAACTGGGCAAACGATCCTCGACGCGGTGGATGCGGTTTGGTCTGTGTCGCAATCGGGACAGTTACCGCTTCTGAACACGTCACCAGAGGAAAACCCGCCGTTTGAGCGCAAATACGCCTTCGCAACGCGCCACAGTGCGTTTCGTAGCGGCCAGCGGGGTGGGGTAGAGCTGTGGCCTTTGTTAAGGGTTGAGAAAAACGAACTTCAAGCCGAAGCATGGGACCAATCTCTCGATTTAGAACGCGAGGATAGTGCTCGTAACCGATTAGCCGATCAAATCGCGCTTGAACTCAAATCTCGTTTTGAGGCGGGATTTTGTGTCTGGGATAAAGACACAACACGCCCCATGCGGCCGTCTGATATTATGATCTTGGTTAAAACACGGGGTGCCTTCTTCCACCAACTGATACGACGCCTCAAGTTTCATAAGGTGCCTGTTGCGGGTGCGGATCGGATCAAACTTATCGAAGATCAAGGCGTTGAAGACCTGATTTCCATGGCGCGGTTTGCGCTATTGCCAGACGATGATTTTAACACGGCATGCGTTCTCAAAGGTGCGTTTTGCGGCCTTGTGAATGATGACGAACACTTGTTTCCGTTATTGTGGGAGAGGGGCTCGAGCACTTTGTATCAGCGGCTTTGTGCGTCCACTGATCCCCGACATCGCCATGCTCGCACTTTGCTAGAGACGGTTAAGAGCCATGCAGGGAGACTGCCGCCGTATGAGTTTTTCGCTTCATTGCTTGAGCTGATCTTGCCTGGGCAAAACCTGAGCGGTTGGCAAGCCGTAACACAGCGCTTGGGCCGCGAAGTACGCGAGCCAATTGAAGCGCTTCTCAGTCGCGCACTGGATTTTGGTGCGACAAGTGCGCCGACTTTGCATGCGTTCCTAAGCCAAATTCAAGCCGATGCTGCCGATGTCAAGCGGGAAATGGATCAAGACGGAGCGGGAGTGCGCGTCATGACAATTCACGGTGCCAAAGGTCTTGAAGCACCCGTCGTGATTTTGCCTGAAACAACCTCGCCCATTCAAAAAGGCGACAGTGATATACAATTTGACGAGGGTGCCGAAGCCTTTTTGTGGTCGCCTTTTGGAAAAGAAGATACCAGCGAATTCAAAATCCGCCGTGACATGGCGCAACTGCAAGTTAAAAGCGAAGATAGCCGATTGCTGTATGTGGCGATGACGCGGGCGCGCGACTTGTTGATATTGTGTGGACATCAACATGGCGCTGCCAAAGATGGTATGCCCAGCGAGTGCTGGTACCGCACATTTGAACAAACCATTCCAATTATTGGGGAAGGCCAAACAATCGAGCAGGACAGCTTTTCTTACCGATTATGGGGAAGCTATCCTCCGGCGTCCCTGCAAAGCGAAGTCGAAGCTGAAACGCACTTTGATCCGTTGCCGGATTGGTACTTCTCAGCGCCCAAAACCAGCTCAACCACTATGCGCCGTATTGCGCCATCGGCGTTGGGTTTGGCTATGAGTGAGCCAGCAGCGATCTCTCCGCTGGTTCCTGATGCGCGCAAGCGCTTTTTGCGAGGGCGGTTGATCCATGAATTGCTGCAAAGGCTGCCTGACTTGCCACAGCAGGATTGGGAAACGGCGGCACTGAAACGCTTAGTGCGTGAAAGTGATCTTGATCAAGCGACGCGTCTCGCCATCGTCAGCGAAACCTGTGCCGTGCTGCGTGATCCAAAGTTTGCTGGATTGTTCGGGCCTCACAGCCGCGCCGAAGCGGCAATTGCTGGGCGTGGGCCAGGGTTGCCTGACGATATGGTGGTTAACGGCAGTGTTGATCGCTTGGTCGTCACCGACACGGACGTTCTGGTGCTTGATTTTAAGACCAATCGGCCGCCGCCATTGCGTGTTGAGGATGTGGCGCAAATTTATCTCAATCAAATGGCTGCTTATCGCGCTTTGTTACAAGCGACATGGCCCGACAAGCGCATAAGATGCACACTTTTGTGGACAGATGGCCCCAGATTGATGGAATTGCCTGATGCAATTCTCGATCAAGCCTTGCAGGTGATCGCAGCGCTGCCTAGGTAATGGGAAATCAAATGTTCAAGGAGCTACCAACATGTCCACTGTCGCCGTAACCGATGCAAGTTTTGAAGCTGATGTGTTAAAGGCATCCGGTCCCGTGTTAGTCGATTTTTGGGCGGAATGGTGTGGTCCTTGTAAGCAGATCGGGCCTGCCCTTGAGGAATTGTCCGACGAAATGGCTGGCAAATTAGTCATTGCCAAACTCAATATAGACGATAGCCCGTCTACGGGGTCGAAGTTTGGCGTGCGCGGCATTCCAACTATGATGTTGTTCAAAAATGGTGAAGTTGTGTCAACTAAGGTTGGCGCAATGGCTAAAAGCCGCATCAGCGAATGGTTGGTGCAGTCGCTTGCTTAAGGCATCGAGCGCATTGGGCTGTCACAGCTAACAATCGCTTGAGTAGCGTTGGATCGCGTGTGTGGACGCCCTTTTTGACGCACGTGATTTTGTCAGTTGTTTGGCATTAGCGGTTAGGTGCGTGCGTGTGTCCGGCTTCTGATGCAGCCGTTT
>JAYSRI010000308.1:0-3605 GCA_043721175.1 Alphaproteobacteria bacterium | reverse complement strand
TCCAGGTCTCGGGCGAATACGCCATGATGGAAGCCGCCATTGCCAACGGTTGGCTGGATGGCGAGCGTGTACGGATGGAAGCACTGATGTGCTTTAAGCGCGCCGGTGCGGACGGGATCATCACCTATTGGGCTTTGGAAGCGGCTAAGCAGCTCAAAGCGATTTAGCGCGCCCTGCGTTTGGTTTTAGCAACAGTTCGCGCAGGTCTGATTGGTCTGGTAACAGGTGCAGGGCCTAAAATTAGGACCTCGGCTTGTTTCCTGGTTATGTCCTCGTCGCTTGGTACCATAGTTATCTGCCAAAACGGATGATTTGCCCCCCCGCCGAAAGTAATGGTCGGGGTTGAGCCTTCTTCGCCTTCAGATCGCAAAAGTGCGCTATTTTTTAGGCATTGACCGACATATTCGGCCGTTTTGTTAAGGCGATCCGCGATGGCTGTTGTGTCTGTATCAGGAATTGTCGCGCCGACATAACAAGCCATATCGATTTGACTGGCATACACAAATCGGCACCTCTCAAAGCCACCTAAAGCCTTGACATTTGTAACAGGCACCATTTGCTGAACACGCTGACCCGCAGCATTGCGCACAAAACCTAACCTTGTGGTTTGTTCCCGCAACGATGCAAAAGGATTCGGGCGCTCCACCGAAGCCGCCTCAATTTTAGCGACACCTTCGCACGAAAAACCAGTCACGGCGGTTATGGGTGCGGCGGTCGCCGTGGTTAAAAGTAGAAAGCCGATCATAGTAGCACTTAACCCTTATATCAGTGTGGTTTTGTTATAAACCTGTGACGGAAAGTTCAGGTGTCAAGCGCTTTGCAAGACTGGAGGTGTCTAAACGCCCGCCCCCATCGCTCTGTATTTCTTCGTAAAACTGATCGACCATTTGTGTCAGTTCCAGCTGCGCACCATTGCTTTGAGCAGCCTCTAGGACGATCCGCAAGTCTTTGCGCATCCAGTCAACGGCAAAGCCAAAGTCAAATTTGCCTGCGACCATTGTTGGCCAGCGGTTATCCATCTGCCAAGATCCCGCCGCGCCTTTGGAAATTGCAGCTAACACTGCGTCTGTGTCCAAGCCTTCAGCTTTCGCAAACCCAACAGCTTCCGCGAGGCCTTGCACAACCCCAGCAATAGCAATTTGATTGACCATTTTGGCAGACTGGCCGCAGCCCGCCTCCCCGATCCGAACGATATTGGCGCAATAGGCTGCAAGCACTGGTTGAGCGACGTCAAAATCGACTTGCCCTCCACCGCACATAGCAGTCAGCTTACCGTTCACCGCCCCTGCTTGCCCGCCAGACACTGGCGCATCAATCCAGCCAACGCCTTGGCTAGAGGCAGTTTGTGCTAACACCAGCGCGACTTTTGCCGAGGTCGTGGTGTGGTCAATATAGATACTGCCTTTTGCCATCGCAGCAATCGCGGTAGCACCGACTTCTGACGCGTCCGGATCATCCCCAACGCAGGCCATCACAAATTTTGCGCCTGCCACGGCGTCCTTGATCGTCCCCGCAACAAAACCGGAGTTGGACGCTCCCCATTCAGTGGCTTTTGCAGGCGTGCGATTCCAGACGCGGACATCAAAGCCCTTGGTTGCCAGCCAGCCAGCCATCGGGCCGCCCATGACGCCAAGGCCCAGGAATGCAACAGTGACTTGGCTCATTATTCCACGAGGCCCCTTGTGTCGCCGAATCTGCCGCGAAAATACACCAAGCCGCTTTCAGGGTTTGTTTCAAACGCTAGGGTTTCGCCGATCAGAATCAAATGATCACCAGCTTCGATACGCTGCACAACTTTGCAATCGAACACGGCAATCGCACCTTCAATGACAGGTGCGCCAGAAACGAGCGTTCCCGCCTCGTCTTCGCTCAAGGATTGATCACCTTTTCCAGCAAAACGCATCGCAAGATCGCCCTGCCCGGCAGCTAGAATATTCACGCAATAATGCTCAGTTTTAGCAAACAACTCATAGGAATCAGACTTATTTCCAAGGCACCAAAGCACGAGCGGTGGATCAAGCGACACGGACGTGAAACTATTGACGGTTAAACCGTGGCCCTTTCCGCTGCTATCACGAGCGGTAATGATGGTAACACCTGTAGCAAAACTGCCAAGGGCTGAGCGGTAGAGTTTCTGATCAAATGGCATTTTTGGGTTCCTAGACACCCGCTCTTAACCGACATCGTGCATATATCTCAATCGTATCACTGTGAGATCATCTGTAATGGCTTCCAATCGCCCAATCATCATCAAAAAAGTCAAGAAAATCGTGGGCGGCCATCACGGTGGCGCTTGGAAAGTCGCTTATGCGGACTTTGTGACCGCGATGATGGCGTTTTTCTTGCTCATGTGGCTCATCAATACGTCCTCGCCAGAGCAAAAACGCGGGATTGCTGACTATTTCGCGCCAGCCAGCGTGTCGGCTTCGACATCAGGTATGGGCGGCATTCTGGGCGGCACAGCTTTGGGCAAAGACGGCGCGATGCAAAAAGGCTCAGTCCCGATTTTCGAACAACCCTCACCAACTTCGGCTGACACTGCTAGCAAAAGTCAGGATGGCCAAGACAGCGCGTCCCAAGCAGCAAGCCAACAAATCGCAGAAGCCGCCATGGCGCAGCGTGAAACAGCTGAATTTCAGCAAGCCGAAATGAGCTTGCGTCAAGCACTACAAGACATGCCAGAGCTTGCAGAATTATCTCGCAACATCATTGTCGACCAGACACCAGAAGGATTGCGCATCCAACTGGTCGATCAAGAAGGTCGGCCAATGTTTGACCCAGGCTCCAGTGAGCCCAATGATCGCGCGCGCATCATTTTGAAAGCAGCAGCGCAAATTGTTCAAGCCTTGCCAAACCGCATCATCATTTCCGGTCACACAGACGCAGCACCCAATCCAAATCCAAACAGCTCAAACTGGGAGCTATCCGCTAGCCGTGCAAATGGCGCACGGCGCGCAATGGAAACTTCAGGCCTGAGTGAAGATCGCATTTCTCAAGTTGTCGGCAAAGCTGGCACCGATCCTTTGTTCCCGGATGACCCTTACCAAGCGGCTAACCGTCGGATTGCGATTGTGCTGCAACGGGCATCGTCTCCATTGCCGGCGGGGGGCGGGCTATAGCGATAGTCGACATTCTGGGCTTGGCTTAGCTATTCTTTGTAGTTAGTCTCGCGAACAAATGAACAGTGACCCATTTTCCATTACTGGACGCATTAAAGCTGCCAAGAATATCAGGTTTTATCTGACAGCGGCACAACCATGCCCATATTTAGCGGGCCACCGCGAGCGAAAGGTTTTTGCAGCGCTAGACGGCAAAGACGCAGTAGAACTCAACGACAATCTAACCCACGCTGGCTTTAGACGTTCGCAGAACATAGCTTACCGGCCTGCTTGCGACATGTGTGCAGCCTGCGTGTCAGTTCGCGTTCGCGCTGCGACTTTCAAGCTGACAAAGCGCTGGCGTCGGGTAACAAACGCCAATCAGGATATCGTTGCGCGGCTCGTTCCTGCTCAATCCACTTATGAGCAATTCACCTTGCTTCAGAAATATCTCAACTTGCGGCATTTAGGTGCTGGCATGTCTGAGATGAGCATATTCGACTATTC
>JAYSRI010000307.1:0-3609 GCA_043721175.1 Alphaproteobacteria bacterium | reverse complement strand
AAATTCCTGAACTGGGTATCACCAGCATAATCGACATCTTGATCGACCGCATTGCGTTTGCCCACAGCAAAATCCTCATCGCTACTCCTTACTTCTATCCACCGCGTCGATTGCGGCAAGCGCTTACTGAAGCTCACAATCGCGGTGTTGCAATAACGTTGATGCTTGCCAGCAAAACAGATATTCCCCTAGCCGACATTGTAACGCGCGGCCTTGTCAGAGACTGGCGTCGGATTGGCTTTGAAGTTGTGTTTTATCAGCCCCAAGTTCTTCACGCTAAATATGCCTTGATAGACAATCAGTGGGCGACAATTGGCAGTTGCAACTTCGACTTGTTGAGTTTGAAATATAATCGCGAAGCCAATGTCATTCTGCGCAAACCAAGTCATGTCAAAAAATTCGTAAACCAGTGCGATGCGGATTTATTGAATTGTCGGCCTGCACCTGCGAGCAACGCCTGTCCAAATTTATGGGACAGGGCCGTCGGTCGGTTGGGCGCGCTCATGTGTCGTTGTTTTTAACGCATGCGTATTTTGTTCAGCAACTTGGGCTATGCGACAGGCATAAATGGGACACTGCGCCAGCATATCGGCAAGGCATTTCGTCACGCTGTTCAGTCCAAGGCCATGCAAAATCGTGTCCTCGCGCAGTTTCGGGCTTTGATGGAGCAAACTAATCCTGATCTGTGCTGCGTCGTTGAATTAGACCAAGGTTCACCCCATTCGAGATACCTCAATCAAATGGCGGCATTAGTCTCCGCGCGCTTTCCTGTTTTCGATGTCGCCGATAAATACGGTCTGGGGAGTCCTTACTCAAAACTCCCTTTTCATAGTGGCAAGAGCAATGGCTTTCTTGCGCAACAGCCACAGGTATTCAAACACCTCTACTTTGAACACGGAACCAAACGCCTGATATATCAGATCAACTTGCAGGCCAATCTGATACTATTTTTCGCACACTTTTCCCTGAACCGAAAAGTTCGTGCAGCCCAGTTTCATGAAATGGCACGCATCATTGAGGGGACAGCTGGTGAGGTCATTGTATTTGGCGACTTTAACACCCTCAGCGGCTTGAGTGAGCTTGCGCCAATATTGGCAAACCAACGCCTAGTTTTGCTCAACTCACCAGATGTGCCGACGTTTCGTTTTCATCGTTGGCACACCCTTCTGGACCTCTGTCTGACAAGTCCAGCATTGGTATCGTCTTGTCGACTGCAAGTGATCGACCAGCCATTTTCCGATCATGACGCTCTTCTGCTGGAAATTGACGAATGACTTTCCACGTAGGTGGAACTTATATGCGTTTGATCGGTTATAGCGGTAGATTCAGCAACTAGATCGCCGTGCTTCATTTATGAAGCACATCAGGTCGATTTAGCACTTTAAGATAGAGCATACGTGGCCCAAGAAAATCTGTTTCAGATTTTGCGCGCCACGCTCTGACACGTTTAGCGAGCGCTTGAACGGCGCGGATTGTGACTTATGAAAGCGGCTTTGCGAGGAAACACTTTCGCGAAAAGCAGTTGGCATATGATCATGGCGCAACTCCGGTAAGTCGCGGCGCACGAGTATGAGACCTTTATGGCGCACGTCAAAGGGTTGCTAATTTTAGAGACCACGGCGGGCCGTATCTACATCTGTTTGAAAGGATTCCAACGTGCCCTATCCAATAAACAAGTCGTCTGACACCATAAAGTCAGTCGTTTTCATGTCATGGACCGAAGCCGTAGCCGTGTGCAGCCCCGTGCGCGGTTCGCTAGTGTGCGAAGCTGATCCTCAGCGTTGCCAATTGCTCGATCAGTTTGCGGCATGGATCAATGAAGGTGGTGCGGGGAGTGAGCCTCTACGGTGATCTTGGTCGATAATTCTGGGCGGTAACGGGAACGATCACGCCTCTGTCACGTTTCATCTTAGTCCAGAAGATTTGCTTCTCAAAAAGGACATGTCTCATGAAACATCGATCTTCAATATCGGCCTATCTACTCCTCGCTCTTGTGCTGGCTTCTACCAGCTTAGCGTCCTGCAACACCATTCGCGGTGCAGGTGCTGACGTCGCTGCCACGGGTGATGCTGTGGCTGACGCGGCTGCGCAAGTCCAAGCTGACATAGCGCGCAACAATGCCAAACAAGCCGCCAAAGATGAACGCCAGCGCCGCATCGCTGCGCGACGTGCTGCACGCGGCTATTAAACTCAAACCCCAAGGAACACCGACCATGAAATATATAATTGCCTCCCTTATCCTAGGCGCAACATGCGCCACAACACTTGCTTTTGCGCAGCCTGCGCGCATTGATTATAGCCAACCCGGCCCCGGCTGGATGGACCAAGCCGGCGGGCCAAGCCGGGAAACGGGCTATGATGGCAATAGACCTTATCAAGGCAGTGACGCGCAACGCCGCGCTGATCGGCGCGACGACGCCCGTGACGATAGACATGATAATCGTCGCGACGAGCGGCTTGACCAACGTGACCGCGACATTCGCCAAGATCGTGCGGAGTTTAATCAGGACCGCCGCCAGTGGCGCGATGCCCGTCGCCGCGCCCAGTGGGACTGGAACATGCACAACGGCTATTACAACAGCCGCAATCAATGGCGTTACGGCCAGCCCAATGAGTGGCAAATGCGCCAGCGCGGCTTTGCAATGGGCTATCGCCCGTGGACACGGGGACAAAGCCTTGGTGCCTACAACAATCGGTTTGAGGAACTTGACTATCGGCAAAGCAATCTACGCGCTCCACCACGTGGCTATCATTGGGTGAAGGATGACCGCGGCGACTATCTGCTCGCCGCCCTCATTGGTGGACTGATCGCTCAAGTGATCATTAATAGCCCGCGTTAAGACACTAAAGCCAAAACGATATGGCCCGGTTCATAGTTGGACCGGGCTTTTGTCACATTGATTTCTTGTTTTCAAAGGAAAGCCGAAAATGGACAAAGCACCTAAAACTGGTGATGCTGTGAGTTGGAACAGCCATAGCGGCAGGGCAAATGGTAAGGTGATCAAGAAATTGACGTCGCCGATGGAAATAAAGGGTCACCATGTTGCCGCATCGCCTGACAATCCCGAATTTTTAGTCGAGACACAGGACGGCAAACGCGCTGCGCATAAAGCTGGGGCACTAAAAAGTAAGTGAGCGGCAATATTGTGCCATTTAGTCCAAGGAAATTTCGACTTGTATTGAAGTCAATTGAAGCCTAGCGTTGTCCAATGGGCTTGAAACGCATTTGGTTTAAGTCTGCGGCGAACATAAATATCGTTCGTCATCCATCCCACGCTGAGTAAGAAAAAGTTCTGTTCAATGCTTTTTTAGCCGACATGCCGCGAAAACATTTTTGCGGTCGCCCTGACAAGTGCACACATGGGGCCCGTGAAGGTAGTATGCCGTGATGGAACAGACGACGCGTAGTCTTCCCCAGCCTTCCCCGCCGCCTGCAACAGCAGATAGCCCGCTGATCGTCGGCATCGGTGCATCGGCTGGCGGGCTTGACGCATTTCGCAGCTTCTTTGAGCACAGTGCATCCGATAGCGGTATGGCCTATGTGCTGGTTCAGCATTTGTCGCCAGATCATAAGAGCCTTTTGGCTGACCTGCTTGGCAAATCAACGGC
>JAYSRI010000306.1:0-9511 GCA_043721175.1 Alphaproteobacteria bacterium | reverse complement strand
AACGCGCGGCACTGGCACGTCTGATTGACCGAACACGATTTGCAATATCGACCGAGGAAACACGTTACTATCTCAACGGCGTGTATTTGCATCCGTCGCCACGGCGCGTAACGCAGGCCCGGAATCGCCAATCGCCGAATGCAAATACACGCCGTTGAGATAGTAACGTGTTTCCTCGGTCGATATTGCAAATCGTGTTCGGTCAATCAGACGTGCCAGTGCCGCGCGTTCCAGCGTGAATTTACTCTCGAAGCTACCGCTCGACATTGCTGGAAAATCACCCGCCGCCAAAACTGGCAAATTGTAACGCCCACGACCTGCTGTTATTGTGACGCGCGGATCATCAGCGGACAAATCAATCCGAACCTGCGCGCCATCGGGCATTTTGCGAACAATCTCGTACAAAAGATGAGCCTGCACTGTCGTCGCACCAGCGCGCTCTACGTCGGCTTCAGCACCATCGACGATTTCGATATCAAGATCAGTCGCTGCAAACGTCACGCTACCGTCGCGTGCTTCGATCAACACGTTTGACAAAATAGGAATCGTATTGCGGCGCTCAACAACACTTTGGACGTGGCCTAGCGCCTTGATCAACGCTCCGCGTTCGATTGTTAGTCGCATACCCTAACCCACTCCTGCGTGTACCCTACGCGACACGAACAAAACGCGCCACAGACCAAATGAAATCTCGCCCATTTGAAATTTTCATACAGGCACTCTGCTACATTGCTATCGAATTTAGCTCACATTGGCAACGCTAGGATAGGCGTTTTTGCTTTGAAATGGCCGAGCAGGCAAAACAACCTCTTATTCGGTGATCTTACGACCAATCTCCACCAATTCTGCCGCAAAGGCGGTATCACTGGTCGCTAGTTCCTCAATACGTTTCACAGCGTGCATGACCGTGGTGTGATCACGACCACCAAATCTTTGCCCGATATCGGGAAAGGACCGACGCGTTAGACGCTTACAAAAATACATCGCAATTTGGCGCGGTCTAGCGATGGCCCGATGGCGGCGTTGAGAGATCAAATCATCAAGCGACAAATCATAAAACGCCGCCACCCGGCGCTTGATCGTATCAACAGGGACCGACTTTTCAGGAGGCGACCAATTGCCGGATAAAGCCTCAACTACCACTTCCATATCTGCCTCCCGGCCGATTAACGCTGATGCTGCAAAAACTTGTTTAATTGCGCCCTCGACTGAGCGACCGGTTCCAGTAACCCTTGCGGCGATTAAATCCAACGCCTCAGCGGGTAAAGTGAAAGTGCCGCGACGTAAGTTCAACTCGCTTACCTTACGTGCAGCAATTGCGCGACGCAAGGCATAGTCTGGCTCACCAATGCGCGCCGTAAAACCACCTTGAAGCACACACCGCATCCGGGAATTCAGCCCCATAAGCGCATCAATAGGCACATCGGCAGAGCATACCACTGTGCGTCCCCGAGAAACCAGATCGTCCAGTGTCTGGAAAAATTCGTCTTGAGTTGCCGATTTTCCACAGATTAATTGCAGATCGTCAATCAGCAATATGTCAGTTCCCCGCAATGCCGCCTTGAACGGGCCGGTATCGCGTTCGCGCAATGCCGACTGGAACTCGTTCAAAAAACGCTGTGCCGTCAACATCAAAACCCGCCGTCTTGGCGAATGCTCACGCAGATACCCTGCAATTGCCTCCAAAAGATGAGTTTTTCCTGCACCGTGAAGACCATGAACGTAGACAACATCGCCGCTACCGGGAGTTTCGGCAACGCCGCGCGCAATAGCTACCGCCACTCTGTTCGCGTCGCCGACTTCGTAATTGTCGAATGTCCGCGCAGTTGCTGCCAGTTCAATGGGATCGTCTGGGATATCAAAGTAAGCCGACGTTTTGCTAGCTTCAGCTTCAACTTCAATTGGCACCTTAATTGCCTCCAACATATCGGCGATTACAACACGCACACGCCGACCGGTCGGATCCAACGATGACCAGCGCGCCTGAATGCGGTGAAGATAATCAGTGGTCAGGCGGCTGACGGCATAAGCGTTGGGGGCACCAATGATGACGCTTGCATGATCTGCACCATGCACCCGCAAAGGCTCTATCCATGCTTTGTAAGTGTCAGCGCCGAGTTCCCCACGCAAGCGTGGCAACAATACTGACCAGAGCCTTGTTGCCGCAACAAGAGCTGCATGGTCGACTAGAAACCCCTCCGCTGCAACTTGAACAACAGGAACACAAATCTGATCTGTTGGACCCGCAGTGGGATCGACCTTCAATGAGCGCACGCCTTCGAACATATTTCCCACATTCCCCAAATAAGGTCGGACCCAAAAGGCTGCCCCACAGCCCGAACTCGCACAACACGTTCATTTTCATCGCGCACAGGTTCGCTGTCGCCCAAAGGCGTCAACCAATCGATGGGTTCCAAAAACTGGACGACTTCAGAAGGCGCATTTGTCACACGCTCATGCTGAAGCCCCAAAACTAAAGCCCAGACTTTGAGCGAGCGCAACAGGCTTTTTCGTCGTTTCACACGTGTTTTTGCCGTAAAAACTGCAGGTGATTCGCTTGACTCGCAAAGATTCCCAATGAAGTGCGAGGGTTAAGTTTTTCAGCGAATATAACAGTACCATCACAAGACTGTGGATAAATATTTTATATGTATCAATAACAAAAAGACAACGAAATTGCTCTGTTATTTCATATACATAGGATAAAAAAACAAAAAATTTAAAACACTATACTGTCTAATGAGTAGACAAACGTGAATAGTAAAATGTGAGCCCGTGGGTTTCTAATAGCATCAAAAAATTTGATGAAACAAGTTCAGTGAGATGCTCCGTCAACGGACACTAACCTCGCCCGGACATTACTGTCGGGTTCTTAGAGTTTAGGTCTCAGCTTGCGGTTTCGGCATTTAATAAGATGCACATGTCAAAAGAAAACGAATACGGCCGGTTACGCTTTAACGATTTCATGCCGCGCTTGACTGTACCAAACGGGACCAAACAATCTAATGCTCATATGACTTACAAGCGGAGACAAACACCTCGCATTAAGCGGACAGCGCGACGGCCTTAACACGCTGGGCTAAGCGAGACACTTTGCGCGACGCCGTATTGTGGTGAACTACGCCTTTGGAAACAGCGCGCATGATCTCGGGTTCAGCAATGCGCAGTGCCGCTGTTGCCGCTGCACCATCACCTGAAGCGATCGCTTCTTCGACCTTACGAATAAATGTGCGAACGCGCGAGCGGCGCGCAGTGTTTACGAGCGTGCGGCGCACAATTTTGCGGGCCATTTTTTTAGCAGAGGCTGTGTTTGCCATCTTTGTATCCGATATAATTTTGACAGCACACTATCACATGACCATGCGCGAAGGCGCGGTCTATGCCCAAAGGTGGGGCCAACGTCAAGCAAGTATGCTCGTTTTAGTGCAGGTGATTATGATTTTGGTCGAAAGTTAGCAGCTCGTTTCTGGCCAAACGCTGCCATACCTTCGATCTGGTCTTCTGTTCCAAACAGCCCATGAAATAAGCGACGCTCAAATCTTACGCCTTCGCTTAGACCCGTCTCAAAAGCGCGATCAACGCATTCTTTGGCGGCCATCACCGAAATTTGGCCATAGCCCGCGATGATTTTCGCGGTTTTCTGGGCTTCATCCAATAATGCGTCGGCGGGTACTATGCGCGCCACAATTCCGCAGCGTTCAGCCTCGACTGCATCCATCATTCGGCCCGTCAAGATCATATCCATTGCTTTTGCTTTACCAGCCGCGCGAGCGAAACGTTGTGTGCCACCAGCACCGGGAATGACGCCAAGTTTAATCTCAGGCTGGCCAAATTTAGCTGTGTCGGCAGCAATGATAAAGTCACACATCATGGCCAGCTCGCACCCGCCGCCAAGTGCAAAGCCCGCAACCGCCGCGATGACAGGCTTACGGCAACGCGTGACCCGCTCCCAATTGGCTGTGATGAAGTCTTCACTGTAAACGTCAGCAAATTTTTTGGGAGCCATCTCCTTGATGTCGGCACCCGCCGCGAATGCCTTGGACGACCCGGTGATAACGATGCAGCCGACGTCGCTGTTTTCCTCCACTTGGTCAAGGCATGCGGTCAAATCGTCCATCAGCTGGTTATTGAACGCATTGAGCGCGTCTGGCCTATTGAGTGTGATCGTTGCGACGCGATCTTTTGTAGACACAAGTAAGGTTTCATATGGCATCAAATCGGTCTCCAATTTTGAGCTATCCCTACTTAGCGCTGACAAGCAGGGCAATAGAAAGTTGAACGACCTGCCTGCACAAGTCGGGTCACAATGCCATTTGCGGCACCACAACGACACGCCTCACCTTCCCGTCCATAAACGTCAAACCGTTCCTGAAACCCGCCTAGCGAGCCATCGGCAGCCGCAAAATCGCGCAAGGTCGATCCTCCCGCTTCGATTGCATCAGTCAATACCGACCGAATATGGGTGGATAGGAGTTCAATTTCGCCGTGCTCGAGGCTACCGGCTAAACGCCTTGGGTCAATCTGAGTTCTATAAAGCGCCTCGCAGACATAGATGTTGCCAAGCCCCGCGACATTGGATTGGTCCAGCAAAGCCGACTTGATTGGTGATTTTTTACCGTCAAAGGCTTTGATCAGCACATTGGCATTAAAGCTATTGCCCAGCGGTTCTGGCCCCATTGACGCGAAATGTTTGCAATCCTCGATATTGGCTTTGGCGACGATATCCATAAAGCCAAAGCGCCTAGGATCATTATAAACAATTTGCGGCCCACCCTCAACATGCAACACCACATGATCGTGCTTGGGATCGCCGCTTGTCGCATAGGTATAGTCGTCAAACGTCTTAGTCCCGCCGTGATCCAAAACTGAAAACCGGCCCGACATGCCGAGGTGCATAATAAGCGCCTCACCAGTGTTCAGATAAGCCACCAAATACTTGGCACGGCGATCAAGATGCTCAACGCGCGCGCCGGTCAACCGCTCAACAAAGCGCTCGGGAAAAGGAAAGCGCAAGTTCGCGCGCCGCGTTTCAACCCGCGTTAAAATAGCCCCTTCCAACACGGGAGCAAGGCCTCTACGAACAGTCTCAACTTCTGGCAATTCGGGCATGGTGGTTGGCAAATGGATGATAACGGGCTAGATTACTAGGTATGGAAAACACTGTGCGCCTCTCGGATGAGGAATTGATCGACATTGCATGGGAGGCCGTTGGAGAAATATTTCCATCTCACGTCCTCGCGGAGTCATTTATTGAGATTAGGCACTCGATTAGAGCTCCGGCTGACATAGACGCTTTTGATGATGACAAAATAAAGGCCTCAGTTTGGTTTGTTCATCAGACCGACGAAAACAATTTTGATCCGTATGATATCGCGAATGCAAACAAGCGGATATGGGTACTTTTGAGAGAAAGGGGTGATCCTCGATATATAACGCTCACACATGGTTATCGAAGTGACCCAGACGCGACACGCAAGGCTGCGTGAACGGTTTTGACTTACGCCAGAGAACTTCTTCAAACTGCGATGAAATTACTGCGGACAGATGATGACGTTGAGCCCTCAAAATCCGATTGTAGTCGCGCTGTTAGCACTCTTTACTATGCATTGTTTGACGCCGTTTGCACAGCTGTGGCAAACCGCGTCGCTGGGCGACAAATTGATGGGCAGCGTCCAAGCCAAGCGTGGATAAACATCTATCGGGCAATGGACCACAGATCAGTTCGTGATACTCTGTTCAGTGTGACGCGAGCTGACAAAGCCGACTCTTCGAACGAGTATGCATTTGTCGCAATTACTTTCAACAAGTTGTTGGAACATCGTGAGGAGGCCGATTACGATCGACGAAAAGACTTTGACCCAATTGTTGTCAATAGCTTGAGCATTGAGGTTTATGAGGCTGTTAGTATGCTGGAGGGAGAGGGAAATCATCGCGACGTCGACATCACTTCCTCATTCTCAAATTTGATTGTCGCACTTCTTCTTCCCAAGCCCAAGCGCTAGGCACTGTACCTATGACCCAACTTCCCCCCAAAACCGCTTCCTTTGGCTTCACCGAAGTGCCCGCTCATGAAAAAGCCTCTAAGGTGCGCGGCGTTTTTGACGCCGTGGCGAGCCGCTATGACCTCATGAACGACCTCATGAGCGCGGGGATGCACCGTCCTTGGAAGGATGCTGTTGCTGCACGCCTTAATCCAAGGCCAGGTGAGCGCATTCTTGATCTCGCAGGCGGGACAGGCGATCTGGCGCGGCGCTTTAAGGCGCTGGCGGATAAAGCACGCGAGCGCAACAACGGCGACCCCACTGAAATCATTGTTGTCGACATCAATGCCGAGATGATTACAGCAGGGCGTGAGCGTGGTCTTGACGGGCTTGGCTGGGCCGTGGGCGACGCCGAGGCTTTGCCGTTTCCTGACAATTCCGCCGACGGCTATGTAATTTCGTATGGCATTCGCAATGTAACCGATATTCCAAAAGCACTGCGCGAAGCATACCGAGTGCTCAAACACGGCGGCCGATTTTATTGCCTAGAGTTTTCCAAACCCACAACGGGTGCCCTTGAGGCCATTTATGACGCTTGGTCGTTCAATGCGATCCCACCGATTGGCAAAGTTGTAACCGGGGATGCAGACCCCTACCAATATCTGGTCGAGAGCATTCGTCGATTTCCCGACCAAGATACCTTTGCCCAAATGATCAAAGATGCAGGTTTCAAGCGCGTTGAATACACCAATTTTGCGGGCGGCATTACAGCATTACATGGGGGCTGGAAAGTTTGATCAGCGAGATTTTCAGGCTGATTCGCGTCGGCTGGACGTTGGGTCGGTATGACGCGATTTTGCCGCGCGAATATCAAGGTATGTTGCCGCCAGTAGTTGGACTTATCGGACGCTTGCTGCGCTTTGGCTCTAACAAGATTGATGGAGACCCTGGAACGCGCATGGCCGCGGCCCTTGAAAAACTAGGCCCGGCTTGGATTAAGTTTGGACAGTTTCTGGCGACCAGGCCAGATATTGTCGGTGAACAGGCCGCATTAGGTTTGTCGCGCCTTAAAGACCGATTGACGCCTTTTTCCAACACGCAAGCGGAAGCGATTTTGAAAGCGGCCTTTGGCGACGACCGTGACCGCTTGTTTGGCGAATTAGGACCACCTATCGCTGCTGCATCAGTCGCTCAAGTTCATAAGATGACGTTGCCAGACGGCCGGATAGTGGCTGTCAAATTGCTGCGGCCCGGCATTGAAAAGGAAATAGCGCGCGAAGGAAAGGCCATGGCGTTTGCCGCAAATATCATTCAGGCGGTATCAAAATCGGCCCGTAGGATGGAGCCTGTTGCTTTTGTCGCGACCATTCTTGCGGCGCTAGAAAAGGAACTTGACCTGCGCCGTGAAGCAGGGTCGGGCGATGCCTTTGGCGAAATCGCTGCCAAGGACGGGTACCTTAAAGTGCCCGCGATAGACTGGGACCGAACAGCTCGCCGCGTGGTAGCTAGTGCTTGGGTCGACGGTACGGCCCTGACCCAAGCCGGTGCACTCAATGGTGCTGATAGGCCGAAATTAGCGCGCGCTATCACCTGCGGATTTCTCGCTGCTGCTTTAGACCACGGCATGTTCCATGCCGATATGCACGAAGGCAATCTCATTCTTGATGCGCATGGCGATCTATGGACAATTGATTTTGGCATCATGGGCCGTCTTGGTGCCGACGAACAGCGCTATCTGGCTGAAATATTATACTCATTTTTGCGCAGGGATTACCGGCGCGCTGCGGCTGTTCATATCGAGGCTGGATATGTGCCAGCCCATCATGATGAAGGGGAGTTTGCCCAAGCCCTTCGCTCAGTGGGCGAACCCATTTGGGGAAAGCCGGCGCGCGAGGTCTCAATGGGGCGTGTACTGACGCAATTATTTGATGTGACAGATCAGTTTGGCATGCATTTGCGGCCAGAACTTGTGTTGCTTCAAAAGACGATGGTGCAAGTAGAGGGTGTGGCGCGCGCTATTGATCCAGACCACGATATTTGGGAAGCATCGCGCCCTATCGTTGAGCGTTTTATGACGCGGGAATTAGGGCCAGAGGGACTAGCGAGACGGGCATTCCATGACATGGAAACGGGCTTAAAGGCTCTGCGGCGTCTACCAATAGTTCTTGATAAACTTGAACAGCGGTTGAAATAAAGGCTTTATCATAACTCATCAGTAATAAATCGTCTCGAGTAACTGCAATTAATACAATGGTTTTAGCATTTATTTCACTTTGCCATTCGATAGTACAGTTATGTACCGAGCATATAAATCTAAATGGCATCCAACCTCTGCTCATCGCGCTGGTCTGGACGGCCAAGCCTTTGACGCCGAGCAAAGCCAGATAGTCTGGCTACGGTTTGCTGAAAACCAGCTCAACGGCATCGTTTCGAGCACCTTTTTGTCGGTTGGTGTGCTCGCGATGTTTGCACTTGTCGGCAAGACATCGCTGGCAATCGCTTGGTTTGGATCGATAATAACACTTTTTGTTGGCGCATTTTTATACTTCAAATCTGCCGTTTCAAACGCTAAAAAGCCGCCGCCATCAAATTTCAAAATTACACTATTTATGTTTATTTACGGGTGTTGCTGGGCGTGGCTGCCGTTTATCATTGATGCCTCCCATGTCGCGAACGCCCGCCTGCTGGCTATTGTGACTGCCATAATCACGTATTTGGCGATTATGATTGACCAAAGTGCCATTCGGAAAATGGCGGTGACAAGTATCGTGCCCCCAGCATGTGCGACTGGATACTTGCTATTAACGGCCGACGGCGAGCCCACGTGGCTGCTGGCCGGGGTTGTCGCACTTTGTTTTCTCTCGGTCGGTCACTACTCCAATATTTTGTTGACATATATCCAGCGGATGCAGATATCCGAGATGCAGTCGCGGCAGCTCATTAACCGCGTAACAACGTCAAGCAACACCATCGGTTTAGCGCTAGAGGCCGGACAATCGTGTGTGCTTGAGATTGATTTTGAGCGCTTAGTTGTCGAAAATTCCTATGGGGTCGAGCAAGTATTTGGCGATGGTTTTAACCCGGCTGTGATATTGGACGCCAAAGAGACCCCCATCTGTCGAGAACATCGCCGTGCTTGCTCTCGTTTGATTCATAATCTTGCAAATGGAGCAACCGAAGCCCAAGGCGAATTTGCGCTTATTCGGACCGACGGTAAAAAACGGTTCATTCATGTGTCGGGCCGGGGCAACAACAATGGTGATCGGCGCTGTTGCATTTTGGTAGCTGACGTGACTGACAGTGTTGCTGAGCGCGTCGCACTCAAAACCGCGAAGCTCGAACGCGAAACGGCTTTTGAAGACCATGCTAAAATGGTCGAAAAAATTGGCACGTGCGTGTGGGGGATCGATTTCGAAACCAAACAAGTCATTGGTGGTGATCGCTTTGGCAGGATTTTTGGCTTCGTTCCTTCTTTTGAACAAGTCTCTGGGCAAGACGCCACATATCTGGCGCCAGCACAAGCCGACCAC
>JAYSRI010000305.1:0-3621 GCA_043721175.1 Alphaproteobacteria bacterium | reverse complement strand
CAGTCGGTTTTGGTTTGAAGAAAGGATGCATAGCTATTAGTCCTCCTCACGGATTGATGGGCTGAGAGAGCCAGAGTTTTCATTCGCTGGCAGAAGTTGACGCGCTGCATTGGCGGCGAAATAGGCATTGAACGCTTTGGAGCGGCCGGTTTGGCCGGCGCTTTGTGAGCCGCCGCCAGTACGCTCAGGGAAGCGATGGAAGTTTTGGGACGACGCCCCGCCGCTCGCGCCGCTTGACGGGGAGCTCTGCGAAGTCGGCGTCGCGTCACTTGTACCGCCGCTAGAAGCGCTACTTGGCGCAGAGCTTGGAGACAGTGACGTTTCACCCGAAGTAGAGGCTAAACTTGCAGCACCGCTGGTCTGGGATGATGGCTCTGCGTTGTTTGCAGCACCGCCTGTAGAACCTGACTTTGGCGCATTTTGAGTATTCGCGGACGTAGATTGTGGTGCGCGTCCTTGGTCAGAAGCGCTTCCACTCCCAGACTTACTTCCGCTTGATCCTGCGCTGGCCGCTGTTGCAGAAGAACCAGACCCACTTGGGCTCGGGCTGGACCCACCAGAGCCGCCAGAAGACCCGCTGCCAGAAGATGGCCCCGAAGGTGGTTTCCCTGCACTGGCACCAGCCGCAGCTTTGGACGATGACGCGATCTTGGAGGCTGTCCCCGCCGCAGCTGCACCAACTCCTGCAATTGTTGCTGCTGCAACACCCGCCGCCCCACCAACTGCCAAGCCACCCACAGCCAGCGCGCCAGCACCAAGAGCTGGACCACCCGACACCAGTGCCGCTGCCAGATTTGGCGCGAACAACGCCAACATCGCAAGAATGATCGACGCAGTAAGGATCGTCAGCGCTTCATAAATGTCAGGCTCAGGACTAGGGATCAGTTGCGCAAAGACTGTCTGTGCACCCGATATAATTATGGCGAGTGCCAGCACTTTGAGGCCCGATGACACGACATAACCAAGGGGACGTTCAGCCATGAAGGCTGCTTTGGACAAAATGCCAAAAGGTAGCAGGATGAACCCGCCTAACGTCACAATCTTGAACTCAAGCAAAGTCACAATGATCTGAAAGGCGAGGACAGCAAAAGCCATCATGATACCCAACATAGAAATCCCGATAATGATGGCGTCGATCAAATTGCCAATAACATCCAATGGATCTTCGGTAGTCGTTGGCGCATCACCCAGTGCTTTGACAATCTGCCAGCCGGTTTCGATGACGGCACCGGGATTTAAGAAATCCGCTGACGAAATCGTGCCACCACCCGCCGTTAGGCCCAATTCAAGGAAGCCCGCAAAGATCGTTTCAGACAGGCCCTGCCAATCATTGATGATGTAAGCGAAAGCACCAATCAACAATATCTTGGAGAACGCGCCAGCCAAAGCATCGCGGTTCGACGACACTGCCCATTGAATGCCCGTCATGGCGACAACCAGCGCAATCATCAGCCCGAAGATACCATTCACGGGGCCAACCAAATTCGCAAAGCCCGCCGTTACGGTATTCGAGAACACCGTCATCAGGTCATTGGTGGTTTCAGATGATACGGCCATGGTGGGTCTCCTTTTTGGGATGACTGCGCGAGCTGGGCTAATTGCGGGCGTTGGGTAGCGGGTTGAACTTTGGCGCGGCGGGCTTGGCCGCTGGCCGTGCCCAATTGCGTTTATGGGCATCAATGGCTTGTTGGCGCTCAGCGGCGCGCCTTGCGGATTCTTCAGCCGCCAAACGCGTCTGCGAAGCAATCAAGGCTTGTAGGCCTTCAAATTGTTCCGACATAACGCCCAGCGCTTGTACCGAGGACTGAATGGCGGAGGTTTGACCTTCCGCACTTTGAGCGGCGTTCATCGCCCCTGCCATGCGGGCAGAGCGCGCCGCGCGACCTTGATCGATACTGGCGGCGACCCGCGCCGCATCTTGTGCCGTTTGCCGCGCCACTTCGATCCGTCTGGCACTTGCCATGATACGTTCCATGGCATTGCGCGCATTGGGCCGATCAGGATACAATTCCTCAAATTGGCGCTCTAATCCTTGGACACTGCCCGCAAGGCCACGCGCCTGATCGGATAGTTCGGTGAGCGCCGACATGGAATCGTCAATTCGCACAATGCGATAGCTTGTTCACGACCGAATTTGACGCAACCTTGTGCTAGTGGATAGTGCAAACTGAGATTGCTTCATCTAGTGCAAAGTGGTTCGTCTTTTCTTTCTTTGGCAAAGAACTGATTCAATGATGTAAATTAACAAGTTGAAGCTTGGAAATCGGAGATTCTGACGTGAGTATCCCAACGCGTTCACCTTGGTCATCACCCGCACAAAACACCGCAGCTGGCAATGCGGAATTGCGAGGAATTGGCTATGGACACTTTGGTAAATCTGCCAAAAAGTCTAAATGGCCGTACCGATACATCCCTGAGTGGAGCAGCACCTATGCAAAAACAGTATGCACCATCAGCGGGGAAGTGTTTCGAATTTACGCCGTCAGGTTAGCAGGCTTCATCGGCGTATTCCAGATTCCTAGCCTATTTGTAACCGACAGCGTGGACTCTCTTAGAACCGTCGAATTATGTCTGTGGTCTGCTATCGTGATGTTCAGCATTGTCACGATTTTGCGGCATCAAAATTTGGTCGAGCGGCTGAGTAGGGCACAAATTCTTGTAAAGATCTATGAAATAGGCTCTTGGCGCATTTCAAAAAAGAGGGGCCTATCGGAACTTGAAATAGTAGAAAAAGAATACGAGGCTAAAGTAGCAAAAATTTTTGATGATCTTGAAAATGTGTTGGCAACAAGTGAGTCTGAAGACGTAGTACGCGCCAGCATCCAAGAGCTATCTACTGCTCGCAGATTGAATCCCATAATTCATCTCACGCTATTCGAAATCGAAGTTTCGCTCAACAAGGCTTTGGAGGCCCGCATATTACAAGATGCGGACGATGCAGCTCGCGCGAAAAGCGACGATGAAGCCCGCATATTACAAGATGCGGACGATGAAGCCCGCGCAAAAAGTGCTGCGAAGGCGGAGCGAGACAATTGGAACCGAGTTCATCGCGAAATGATAGCGATTATTGATGCAAAATTTGCTGAGGTCGGACATATTGTGGCGTCAGAATTTGACAAAAAGATTAGACGAAACGCTTATGGGCAGATTGTTTTGAATAATTCGGACGAAGCATCGTCAGAGTTTTTGAACACGCTAACTGTGTCATTTGTGGACCGACCTGTTATCAAATCAATGATACACCTACTCCACTTACACATAGCTAAAAAAGTCGATAAATACAATGAGACTAAGGTTCCAATCGCCGCCGACATGACGCCGATTGACTTTGAACACCATGTTGCGAGCGAATTGCGCAGATATGGCTGGGAAGCGGAGGTCACGAAAGCTTCGGGCGACCAAGGTATTGATGTGATTGCTAGCCGTGGGCGCTTTAAAGTCGGCATTCAGTGTAAATACTACAAAGGGAGCGTGCCGAATAAGGCAGTTCAAGAGGCCTACACTGGAAAGAGCCACTACAATCTTCACGGCGCAGCCGTCGTCACCACAGGGACTTTCACGAAGTCTGCGTTAGAGGTCGCTAACAGCACAGGCGTGGTTGCACTAAATCACCATTTGTTA
>JAYSRI010000304.1:0-3621 GCA_043721175.1 Alphaproteobacteria bacterium | reverse complement strand
ACGGATGGTCACCGTCTCGCATTGGCAGACCATCCCCAGCCCGAGGGCGCGCCATCCATTCCTGGCGTTATCATTCCACGCAAAACAGTGGGGGAGTTGCGGCGCTTGCTGGATGATGCGGTCGATGAAGTGGAGATTGGTGTTTCTGAAGCCAAAATTCAGTTTTCATTTGGTCGCACAACGCTAACGTCAAAACTGATCGACGGCACGTTTCCCGACTACACACGGGTTATCCCAAAAGGCAATTCGCGGATTATGACGGTACGCAACGAAGAGTTTTCGCGCGCTGTTGACCGCGTTGCAACGATGGCCGCTGAGCGCTCGCGTTCGGTCAAGCTCAGTGTTGGCGATGGTAAAGTCGTTCTAGCGGTCAATAGCCCTGAAACTGGGGCCGCGACCGAAGACGTCGAAGCTGATTACACGGCAGAGTCGATCGAGATTGGCTTCAACGCTAAATACTTGCTCGATATCGCGGGCCAGATCGGCAATAATGAGGCTCGGTTTGAGTTTGCAGATGCGGCCTCGCCGACGTTGGTGCGTGACGGTAACGATCCCAATGCGTTGTTTGTGCTGATGCCGCTGC
This sequence comes from Alphaproteobacteria bacterium, assembly GCA_043721175.1. Lineage (GTDB taxonomy): Bacteria > Pseudomonadota > Alphaproteobacteria > Caulobacterales > Aquidulcibacteraceae > Aquidulcibacter. The sequence goes on along the minus strand of JAYSRI010000304.1, from coordinate 3,038 downwards.
GGGTGTGAGCCAGCCGGGTCCACGTGGTTTGTGCACAGACCAGTCAAATCCTAGCGAGATGGGTGTAAGTGAATTGAGCAAGACCGCGCAGCGTGCTTTTGTTTCTCGTCTCAATTTGACCCAGTTTCGCAATCACGCACGCCTTGATCTTGAAATGCCGGATGGCCCTGTTTGTCTGTTTGGCCCCAATGGTGCTGGCAAAACCAATATTTTGGAGGCATTGTCGCTGTTAGGCCCCGGGCGAGGATTGCGCAGTGCAGATCTCGATGAAATGGCACGCCACGGCGAGGATGGGGGCCCGTTTGGTGTCGCTGGGCTGTTCAGCTTGGGCGGTGAAGAGCGACGAATTGGTATTGGGCTTGAGCGCACATCGACTGGTCAGCGGCGGGTTGCGCGCATAGACGGCAAGGATGCCGGCCCAAAAGACCTTGCCAATACGGTGCGACTATTGTGGCTGACACCTGCCTATGATCGGTTGTTCGCAGGGTCGGCTGGCGATCGACGCAAGTTTTTGGATCGCCTTGTTTTTGCGATTTATCCAGAACATTCCAATTCGGCCAATGCCTATGAAAAGGCAATCCGCGAGCGCGGTCGCGTGCTGGAAGATGCTCGTCCCGATGCCAAATGGCTCTCGATTTTGGAAGCTGAGGCGGCTGCGGCGGGTGTCGCGCTCGCACTGGCGCGACTGGAAGCCGTTGATGCCCTGCAGGGCGAAATTAATGCGCGCCCCGATGGTGCCTTCCCCAAAGCCGCGCTAACTTTGACAGGAAAGCTCGAGGTTAGCCTGCGCGAGACAACTGATGCGTCACAAGTTGAAGCCAATTTTACCGCCCTTTTGCGTGATAATCGCGGGCGTGATTCGCAGGCTGGAAGGGCGTTAGAGGGGCCGCATCGCTCTGATTTAAGCGCTGTCCATGTCGCAACGAATACCGCCGCGCAAAAATGTTCGACTGGAGAACAGAAAGCCCTTGTAGTTACACTGATTTTAGCCCAGGCACGGCGGATCGCATCTGGGTTACCTACCGCAAAAAGTACGGGCTTTTCTGCACCGAATCCGCTAGTGTTATTGGACGAAGCCGCTGCCCATTTTGATCCAGCACGCCGCGCAGCCCTTTGCGCAGAATTGTTGGCGCTTCCCGGGCAATCTTGGCTAACGGGCACAGATCAAAGTTTGTTTGAAGACTTTGGAGCTGCCGCCACGCGATTTGAAATTTCAGCTGGTAACGCAAAGCCAGTGAGTTAAGAGAAATGTAGCGCCCAATGAGCGATGTTCCGATGAATGACCCCGAAAATATCGAAGTCAATAAAACGCCGTTTCCAAAACCAGCCCCCATTGTTGAGCCTGAAATCGACACCCGCGTGTTTGATGCTGAAGGCTTTGATGAAAATGGTCGCGATATTAACGGCCAGGCCTCGTACGGCGCAGACTCGATCAAGGTGCTGAAAGGCTTGGATGCCGTTCGTAAGCGCCCGGGCATGTATATTGGCGACACTGACGATGGCTCTGGCCTGCATCACATGGTCTATGAAGTCGTTGATAATGCCATTGATGAAGCCCTCGCCGGTCATGCCACTATCTGCAATGTGACATTGTATCCCGATGGCTCTGCCGAAGTTGAAGACGACGGGCGCGGCATCCCAACGGACATCCACACCGAAGAGGGTGTGTCGGCGGCGGAAGTCATCATGACCCAGCTGCATGCTGGCGGGAAATTCGACCAGAACTCTTACAAAGTGTCTGGCGGCTTGCACGGTGTTGGTGTTTCAGTGGTCAATGCGTTGTCAGACCTTCTGGAGCTGACCATTTTCCGCAATGGCATCGAGCACACCATGAGCTTTGCGTTGGGCGATGCCAAAGCGCCTTTGCGGGTTGTTGGTCAAGTTGAGCCCGGTAAAAAAGGCACGCGCGTGCGTTTTTGGCCGTCGGCGACAATTTTCACCATGGTAGAATTTGACCGTAAAACGTTGGAACATCGCTTGCGAGAACTGGCTTTCTTGAACTCAGGTGTGACGGTTCGTTTCCGCGATTTGCGTGGTGCGGAACCTTACGAAGAAATCATGCGTTATGACGGCGGCGTGCAGGCGTTTGTGCAGCATCTCGACCGCAACCGCGTCAGTGTTACCCAAGCGCCCATCTTTGTGCGAGGCGAGCGCGATGGCATTACCGTTGAGGCGGCCTTGCAATGGAATGATAGCTATCATGAAAACATGCTGTGCTTCACCAATAATATCCCCCAACGCGATGGCGGCACGCATTTGGCAGGATTTCGTGGCGCTTTAACCCGCGTCATCAATGCTTACGGCGAAAAGTCCGGCATCTCCAAGCGCGAGAAAGTCGATCTGACTGGCGATGACGCCCGTGAGGGCCTGACCTGTGTGCTATCGATCAAAGTGCCAGACCCTAAATTCTCAAGCCAAACCAAGGATAAACTGGTTTCTTCAGAAGTGCGCCCGGCCGTAGAAAACACGGTGGGCGAAACTTTGGCGCAGTGGTTTGAAGAAAATCCCAACCTTGCCAAGCAAGTGATGGCCAAAATCGTTGAGGCTGCTGCCGCGCGCGAAGCCGCCAAAAAGGCCCGCGAACTGACGCGGCGGAAAAGTGCGCTCGATATTGCTTCATTGCCTGGGAAACTTGCCGATTGCCAAGAGCGAGATCCCGCTAAGTCCGAAATTTTTATCGTCGAGGGCGACAGTGCTGGTGGCTCGGCTAAGCAAGGTCGAGATCGCGGTTTCCAAGCGGTGTTACCATTGCGCGGTAAGATTTTGAACGTCGAACGCGCCCGCTTTGACAAGATGCTATCAAGTCAAGAAATTGGAACGCTAATCACCGCACTGGGCACCGGCATTGGGCGAGATGACTTTAACGCCGACAAGTTGCGCTATCATAAGATCGTGATCATGACGGACGCTGATGTCGATGGAGCGCACATTCGCACGTTGCTACTGACCTTCTTCTTCCGTCAAATGCCGGAATTGATTGAGCGCGGGCATTTGTTTATCGCCCAACCGCCCTTGTACAAAGCATCAAAAGGGCGGTC
>JAYSRI010000303.1:0-3650 GCA_043721175.1 Alphaproteobacteria bacterium | reverse complement strand
TCCCCTTCTTTGATGCCACCGTCTAGGATGGCGGCAAGGACACGGTCCTTGATTTGCCTCCAAATCGGCTGGTCATCGCGCCAAGATTGCGACATATGAAACTCCCTGCAACAACAAAAGACCACCCCCTTATTGCTATGGTGTACTGGTATAGTAACACACTGCATACGTCAAGTGACCAACTGCGCGTGATTTCCATCACTGCCTCCGTTAGCCACCTAACAGCTTCCCAATCACGCTATTACCGACCACGCGGCCTTGCACTGTCAGACCAATGCGACCGTTGCTTTGCCAAATAAAACCGGCCTGCTCCATTGCGACCATTTGGCTTTGAACAAGGGGCATTTCGACCATGTGTGACACATCCAGCCCGTCTTTTAGTCGCAGTCCCATCAGCCAAAATTCATCGCGCACAGCCTCCCGCGTTAACGCTTCGTCCTCGACAAGGCCGTGTCCATTCGAAGCAACGGCCTTTATATAGGCGTCAGGCTGTTTGGCGGCCATGGTCGCCCGCCGTCCTGCATCCCAGCCAAGCCGACCATGAGCACCAGGACCCACGCCGATCCAATCCTGCGATGTCCAATAGATCAAATTGTGCCGCGAGCGGTTCATATGTCCTTTGGCGTGGTTTGAAACTTCATAGGCCTCGAAGCCCGCAGCCTCCAAGACATCTTGCGTCAGAGCAAAGAAGTCTGCGGCAAGGTCGCTATCGGGCATCGCCATCGCACCGCGTTTGACTGCGCGATCAAACGCTGTGCCGCTTTCGATGGTGAGTTGATAGGGCGAGATATGATCGGGGCCTAACGTCAGTGCTTGACCCATCTCGCCTTCCCACTGCGCAAGGCTTTGGCCCGACCGCGCATAAATCAGGTCAATTGACAGGCGCGGGAAAATGTCACGAGCCAAAGCGGCTGCATTGCGCGCTTCCTGTGCCGAATGAAACCGACCCAAGGACTTTAAGCTAGCGTCATCAAGGGCTTGAACACCCAGTGAAATCCGCTCTATGCCTGCAACCCGCAATTGTGCAAATCGCGATGCTTCAGCGTCGGTTGGATTAGCCTCCAATGCAATCTCGACATTGCGGTCCAGCCCCCAAAGGTTCGAACATGTCTCGATTAACAACGCCACGTCGAGCGGGTCCATCAGCGACGGCGTGCCACCGCCAAAGAAGATGCTGGAAACCACTCTTGGCCCGGTTTGATCGCGCCAGTAAGTCAGATCAGCCTTAATGGCGGCGACCAAGGGTGCCGTATCGCGTCCGCGCGCTTTATAAACATTAAAGTCGCAATAAGGGCAGATCGCCGCGCAATAGGGCCAGTGAATGTAGATGCCCAATTGGCGGCTAATCACGACAAGACCGCGCTCACAAACTTGGCAAAAGCGTCGGCGCGATGGCTCATGGCGTGCTTGGTGTCTGGTTCCATTTCGCCAAATGTGATGCTTTGCCCCTTTGCCACAAAGACGGGATCGTAGCCAAAGCCACGGTCGCCGCGCGGTGGATAAACCAAATCCCCGCTCACAAATCCCTCAAACACCTGCTCAGTGCCATCAGGCAAAACCAAAGCCAACACACAAACAAAACGGGCTGAGCGATCAATGGATCCGGTCGCGACAAGTTGGCGTTCAACCTCTGTCATAGCCGCATAAAAATCGCGTGGCTCACCCGCCCAGCGCGCCGAATAAATACCCGGTGCGCCGTGCAGCGCGGTTACTTCTAGCCCCGAGTCGTCTGCCAGCGCTGGCAGTCCAGTGGCTAAACATGAAGCGCGCGCTTTAAGAAGAGCATTGCCAATAAAGGTCGTTTCGGTTTCCTCCGGTTCTTCAACACCCAAATCGGCAGCCGACAGAGCCTCAATGCCAAACGGCGCAATCAAGGCATCAATCTCGTGCAATTTGCCCGTATTATGCGATGCAATCACAAGTTTCTGAAATGGCGGTTGCGTTTGCATTATCACGGAGCTTTCATTTGAGGTGCGAGGGCGCTAGACCTATAGCCTAAACAGTCAAAATCCTACCAAACCAAGCAGCAATCAATGTTGCCACAGCACAAACATTCGGGGCCAAAACACATGACGCCTTCACGCGCAGCGCTTCTAGCATTTACCCTTTTGGCGTCAACGCCAGTGATTGCCCAACAACCCCCCGCCACAACCAGTGCCGCTGCAGTGGCTGTGCGCGAGCAAGGCCAATTGGTACTGCAAAATGTGCCCGTGACACCCGAGCAGGTGCGCGAGCGACTGATCCAATACAATAATACACGCGCTGCGGGCTTTCAGGATTTCACGCCCACAGGCGGCATTTTGATCTCCACCCGTTTTGGCGACACGCCCCAAATTCATGAAGTTGCCATGCCCATGGGGGCCCGTACTCAATTGACCTATTATGCAGAACCCGTTGGCGGTGCTTCTGTCCGCCCCGGAAATAGCGGCAGCTTTGTTTTTGCCAAGGACAAAGGCGGCGATGAGTTTTTTCAGGCCTATTTGTTTGATCGCGCCACAGGCTTGGCACGCCAATTGACTGAGGCCGGTACGCGCAACGAAGGATTGAACTTTTCCAACGACGGCAGACTGGCCGCATGGACCGTGACACGCTCAGGCAGTGCGCGTCGTGATATTGTGATTGCCAATCCCGATGATACCGCCAGCCGCCGCGTGATTTATAGCGCTGAAGGCGGTTGGAGCGTCAGTGATGTCTCGCCCGATGGCAAGAAATTGCTGATCGGAGAATATGTATCGATCACCCAGTCTCGCCGCGCTGCGCTCGATATTGCTTCTGGTACAGTCACCCCGATCACGCCTGACCTGCGCGTTTCCTATGATGGTGGCGCTTTCTCTGCCGACGGAAAAGCGATTTATACGCTGACTGACGAGGGTTCTGACTTTGCCTATTTGGTCAAGATTGATCTGGCCAGCAACATGCGTACCCGCGTTTCGGGCACTATGAATTGGGATGTTGAGGGTTTTGATCTTTCCCCTGACGGGACCAAAGTTGCATATACCGTCAACGAAGATGGCCTATCAAAACTTTACATCCAACCTTTGAGCGCTGGAGCGCGCGCGGGATTGGTGGCCTTACCAGTTGGCACTGTCAGCGGTGTCAATTGGGATCCGGCTTCGCGCCGTTTGGGCTTTACCATGTCAACGGCAACCGCACCCGGCGACGCTTACACCTATGACGTTGCACGCCGTGCTTTGACCCGCTGGACGCAAAGTGAGATTGGCGGTCTCAATGCTGCAACTTTCGTTGAGCCGACATTGGTTCGTTACCCGACTTTTGATCAAGTCGATGGTCGCGCGCGCACAATCCCCGCGTTTGTTTACAAGCCAAGAAACGCCAGCGCGACCAATAAACGCCCTGTGATCATCAATATTCATGGCGGCCCGGAAGGGCAATCGCGCCCAGGCTTTTCCTCCACGCCCCAATATTGGGTCAATGAGTTAGGTGCTGCAGTCATTTATCCAAACGTTCGGGGATCAACAGGTTACGGAAAACGCTATGTTGATCTGGATAATGGCTTAAAGCGCGAAGATAGCGTCAAGGATATTGGCGCATTGCTGGATTGGATCGCGACACAACCTGACTTAGACCCAAGCCGCGTTGTCGTTTATGGCGGTTCCTACGGTGGCTATATGGTACTTGCGAGCATGACC
>JAYSRI010000302.1:0-3655 GCA_043721175.1 Alphaproteobacteria bacterium | reverse complement strand
GGCCGTAGGCGGGTGGGCGGGTTTGGGTTGGCGGGCTCAGTAAGCTGCCATTCATATATGATACTCGCTGACGAAATTTGTCACAAAAATCGAAGTGGCTTAAATGAACAACAGTGGCAAACAGCAGCGGCAATCATGAGGATTTAAAAGCCTTAAGACCAATTCACACGCTTCAGGCCAAAACGAAACAAAGGTAGAACAAAAGTTGCTTGCGGACCATAAGGCTTTTGTGCCACAGTCAGGATGGATCAAACGAAATTGTACTTTAAATTGTCTAGGATCGTCATAGACGTCAGGAGTGTTTGAAAATGCGACCCATCGGAATCGATCTCTTCGCTGGTGCTGGCGGAATGTCTCTCGGTTTTGAACAGGCCGGTTTTGACGTTGTTGCAGCGGCGGAAATTGATCCTATTCATTGCGCGGTCCATAAATTCAATTTCCCAGAAACAGCAGCGATAGCGCGATCAGTTGTTGGCCTCTCTGCTGGCGAAATTAGGCTTGCGGCTGGAATCGGCAACCGCCAGGTTCATTGCGTTTTTGGCGGACCACCGTGCCAAGGCTTTTCGCTGATTGGCAGTCGCGCTCTAGACGATCCTCGTAATCGGCTGGTTTTAGAATTCGTTCGGATTGTTTCTGAGTTAGATGCGCTGACTTTTGTGTTCGAGAACGTCAAGGGACTAACACTTGGTAAGCAAAGTTTGGTTTTAGACGAACTCGTTCAGGCCTTCGATAAAGCAGGTTATTCAGTTCAAACGCCTTGGCGAGTGTTAAATGCCGCGAACTTCGGGACCCCACAAAACCGTGAGCGGTTAATTTTAATGGGATCGAAGAAGGGGATGACACTTCCAGTTTACCCGACTATTTCCACAAATGCGGCAGGGCGAAAAAAGGTTGGAAATCTAGATTTGCCCCTTAGTCCAAATGTCGAAGACGCGTTAGGCGACCTTCCAGATGCGAGCACGTTCTCGGATCTGGAAAAACATGACACAGTGCTTACGACTAGATATCGGGAGCCATCGGCATATGCTGCTGAAATGCGATGCATGACAAATGAGGCTTGGCACTATGGCTACGTTCGCAACTGGAAGCCTGAGGAAATGACGTCTAGTGCGCGTACATGTCACACTGAAATCTCACAAAGACGCTTTGCGTCCACGCTGCAGGGTAAAGTAGAGCCGATCAGTCGGTTCTTTAAGCTCTCACCCATCGGAATTGCGAACACTTTACGTGCAGGGACAGACGGTGCACGCGGCGCTTTTACAAGTCCACGCCCGATCCATTACAAATACCCCCGCTGTATTACAGTGCGCGAGATGGCTCGACTTCATGGTTTTCCCGACTGGTTTCGTCTGCAAGCAACTAAATGGCATGGTGCCCGGCAAATTGGAAATGCCGTGCCTGCACCTCTGGCACGGGCCGTCGGTCTCGAAGTTATGAAGGCGCTGGGGAAAACGCCGATGCGTCCGGAACAAACTGTCCAGCTTGGCGACCCATCACTCCTTTACTTGGAGATGTCTCAAGCCGCGAATCATTTTGGCGTTGCCCCTTTAAGCGGAAAACGCGACCAGAAGAGCGGTGCCAGAAAAAGGAAGCAAAATGAGATTGAAGCCGAATTGATGGCATTGCGAGTCGTAAATGGCTAAAGGCGATCCACGACCTAATCGATACAAAATTCTTATAGACCGGGTTTTCTTTAGCCATTGGACTGAAGGCACGGCAGAATTCGAATTTGCACGAGACGAGCTCGAAACTACTGCGGTCGAAATGGAAATGAAGTTGCCCAAGAATCTGGGTGATATTCTTTATGCACTGCGGTTTAGGATTGGTTATCCTGATAGCATCGTTGCAACTCAACCTCATGGTCAAGAGTGGATTATCGAGGGTGCTGGCCGCGCGCGTTATCGCTTTCGTTTAGTCAAGGCGATACGAATTCTTCCAAATGAAAACCTAACACTTACACCAATTCCCGATGCGACGCCCGAGCTAATTCGGGCATATGCGTTGGATGACGAGCAGGCCCTGCTTGCTATCGTTCGCTACAATCGATTGATAGATACTTTCTTGGGTATCACAACGTATAGCCTGCAAAACCATCTGCGAACGACGGTCAAAGGGATCGGGCAGATTGAGATTGACGAGCTTTACGTTGGCTTAGATAAATACGGATGCCACTACATAATCCCCGTTCAAGCGAAGGGTGGCAAAGATCAGATCGGAGTGGTGCAAACAACCCAAGATATTCGCTTTGTTGAGGAAAAATTCCCCGGCATGCGGTGTCGTGCGGTATCGGCACAGTTTATGGATGATAGTGTCGTTGCGTTGTTTGAGCTAATTCTACAAGATAATGAGGTGAAGGTCGTAGACGAACGCCATTACAAGCTTGTGTCAGCAGCAGATTTGGATCCCATCGCAATTCGTGCATATCGGCTGTAGACCACAGCTTTGAGATTTGTCTTTTGAATGGCTGGTTTCGGGCAAGATGATATGCACGGCAAACGGCAATAGTTGGCGCATAGCCGCCAGCGCTATGGCTGCTTTGGTTTCATGAATTGCGAGAGTGGCTTGCAGTCTTTCATTGGGTGCTGTGGGAGGCTTATCGTGCGTTGTAATTGGCCCAAGGATATGTCGGGCCATGTACTGCCGTCGGGACCGGATGAACTGATGATGGTCGATTTTCAGTGAATCAATTTGTCGGCATTTTAAGTACCGATTCACTTATTCATGTTACAGGGTTTATTGAAGTAAGTGTGTAGAGGGTGCTTAGGTAATGATCTTCAAATCAGAACATATAAATTATAGTGAACTCAGCAGATGAAAATTTCTTTATTTGTATTAACAGTATTCAGTTTTTTTGTAACCTCAAATGCACTTGCGCAACAACAAGTAAATCTTGAAGTTGGCGGTGTCATTCAAACTCACTGTGCATTCGACGAAAAGCTCGGGCAGTCGGATCGTGGGTCAGCATTGCTATCGTTCTCGCTGAATCCTGACGAGCCAGTCGGCAACATCCGTGCTTCGAAGATGGATATTGGTTTGACATGCAATGCGCCATTCACGCTGGCTGTCACATCAAACCATGGTGGCCTCACGAATGCCAATAGCGACGCTAAAGCAATCGGTGGAGATTTTACCAAGCAAATTGCCTATCGGGCGACCGTGAACATGACAACCGACGATGCGAATTCCCCGATGCTTTTGGCGTGTCAGTCCCGTGAAATGACCAGCAATAAGGCATCGTGCACAACCTCTTCAGGTTCAAATGCTGCGATTGGGCGCGGCGCTGGGATCGGCGAGGTCGCCATTACCCTCGTCGAAGGCGGTCAAAGCCCGATTCAAGGACGCTATCAAGATACAATTTTTCTGGCGCTTACCCTGCAATGAGACAGGCAAAGCGACACAACCAAGATCACCCCGATGTTGTTTTAACCTTGCCCGAAGTGGCCAAGGCAACAAGCCGGCGGTGAGACCATGACTGGCCAATCTGTCAAACAGGGCGGTCGTCATTCCTCAAGTGCGTTCTAACAAAAGAAAAGAAACGGAAACAGGGTATGAGTATCTATAAACTATGCGCAGCGGTAATAATCTCAGGTGTGATTGCGAGTCCAGCTTTAGCAGACGGCGACAAGAACATCGAAATTCGTGCGGAAGTGCTATC
>JAYSRI010000301.1:0-3656 GCA_043721175.1 Alphaproteobacteria bacterium | reverse complement strand
AATCAGTTGGAGTCCTATGAATCACATATGATTCATCATGTGAATCCTCTAAATGTTACTTGCTGCAATTCGTCCACACGGCCTAGTGCTTGAAAGTTCAATTGGCAGTTCGCGCACAATTTTTGATAATCAGGCATTGATTTTGATGATAACTCAGGTTTCTATTGCTTTTATTAGAAACCAAAGGATCCATTCATGAAACCCGCTCTCTCTCTCTCTCTCTCTCTCTCCTAGTTTTATTTGCGGCACCTGTTGAGGCGCAAGCGCCAAAGCGGAAGGCGGCGGCGGTTGACACGATGCGGTTTGATTTGGTTTGTCGGGTTTCAACTGTCCGGAATACTGGAAGTCTGCAAGGCGATCGCAATGAGATCACTAGTGGGAGCCAAATCAGGCTCCGTGTTGATCGCAGCAACGGGCAGTCATGTAACGATTCATGCGAGCGCTTGATGCGGATTGTATCAACAAATGAAAATGAAATCGTGCTGCAAAATGATATGGTAGATGCGGGCCCTATGGAAATGCAAGTTAGACAGTCTTTAAAACGAAGGTCTGGCAATTATGTCGCGGAGACGTATTACTTTCGATCCGGTCAAAACACACCGTTTGCCGGCTCAACAATCACTGCGACATGTACTCGCGCACCTTTCAGCGGCTTCCCATCCACTCGCTTTTAACCAAAACGCTGTCATCCCCGCCACAGTGGAGCGCAGCGCAACGAAGAGCGGGGACCTTGTTGGAATTATGTGCCCAAACCCGACGAGTTCCCCGATCTGCGCTTCGCTTGTCGGGGATGACATCGCTATCGTGTTGTTGTTTCCCCAAAAGTTTGTCATCCCTGCCGCAGTGGAGCGCAGCGCAACGAAGAGCGGGGACCTTGTTGACATTATGCGCCCTTGACTAAGGCGGGGTCCCCGATCTGCGCTTCGTTTGTCGGGGATGACACCGTTTATGTTGTTGTTTATTCATAAGATTGTTATCCCTGCCGCAGTGGAGCGCAGCGCAACGAAGAGCGGGGACCTTGTTGACATTATGCGCCCTTGACTAAGACGGGGTCCCCGATCTGCGCTTCGCTTGTCGGGGATGACAAATCCAAATTGTAGCTTTCAAAACTGGGCGGAACAAAAATGGTTGTCGTTATCAGTGCTTCCCATAGATCGCCCCATTCTGGATTGGACTTTTCAACCAAAGCAATTTTCCAAGGTCTAATCCATCGCTTGATCAGTTTTTCGCGTTTAATTGCAACACCAACTTCGCGATAGGTTTCAGCCCAAACCAGCCTTTCCAAATTGTATCGGTCCGTAAAGCTAGGTTTGTGGTAGTGAGTTCGATGTTGCCAAGCACGCCTAATCAGATTGCTGGTAACGCCAACATAGAACACGCCGCGCGGTCTATTTGTCATAAGATAGACGTGGTAGCGATCTTCTGGTTTGCTGGCATCGGTCATATCTGCACTCCCGATGTCGTTCTATATATGTTCTTTCATTGTTTGTCATCCCCGCCGCAGTGTAGCGAAGCGTAATGAAGAGCGAGGACCTTGCTTGAACTATGCGTCAAAACTCTGTGGGGTCCCCGATCTGCGCTGCGCTTGTCGGGGATGACACACCTTAACAAGGTTTTTCATAATAATAACCAAATAGCTACAAAGGACACAAATCATGGAAACACATCGCTTCACTAGCGTTTGGGACGCAATTGAAGATACGCTCCAAGACGCGGCCAACATGAAGGCGCGTAGCGAGTTGATGCTGGCGATCCGCAATGAAGTGGATGGTTGGAACTTAACCCAAGCCGACGCTGCGGCGCGCATCGGCGTCACCCAGCCGCGCATGAATGACCTCCTGCGTGGTCGTATTGATAAGTTCAGTTTGGACGCGCTGATGAATCTGGCTCAAAGTGCGGGGTTATTTGTTGCGTGGCAGATCACGCGGAATGCAGCATAGCATCATTGGATTAGGTCACGCGTGCGCGAAAATGAGCCAGCAAGTAGTCAAAGCACATGAAAAAATGCCGAATTCGACGCAGGCGATGATGTGGCGGCGACATGAGATTGGTTTGCGCCAATCAGGCTGCAATTGCCCCTCTGCAAATAACATTGGCACAGACCGGGAAGCCAGCTAGATAAGTGCTCACAAACCGCTCCCAATGGAACTAACCCCATGATCGCCGACTCTGACCGCATTTTCCTCAACCTTTATGGCCGCCATGATTGGCGCTTGGAAGGCGCAAAACAACGTGGTGCTTGGAATGGTACCAAGGATATGATTGACGCGGGGCGCGATTGGATCATTCAGCAGACCAAGGATTCGGGTTTGCGCGGGCGCGGTGGTGCTGGCTTTCCGACGGGCCTAAAATGGTCATTCATGCCCAAGGAAGTCAAAGATCGCCCGCATTATCTGGTGGTGAATGCCGACGAGAGTGAGCCTGGCACATGCAAAGACCGCGACATGATGCGCCACGATCCTCACCTGTTGATCGAAGGCTGTCTAGTAGCGTCGTTCGCCATGCAGGCCCACGCCTGTTACATCTATATTCGCGGTGAATACGTGCAAGAACGTGAGCATCTAGAAGCCGCCATCAAAGAAGCCTATGAGGCCAAATTAATCGGCAAGAATAACATCCATGGCTGGGACTTTGACGTGTATGTCCACCACGGGGCAGGGGCCTATATCTGCGGCGAAGAAACCGCTTTGTTGGAAAGCCTTGAGGGCAAAAAGGGTCAACCGCGCCTCAAACCGCCATTCCCCGCCAACGCGGGCCTGTATGGCTGCCCAACCACGGTGAACAATGTCGAGAGCATCGCCGTGGTGCCGACAATCCTGCGCCGGGGTGCGCAGTGGTTCGCAGGCTTTGGTCGCCCCAATAATACAGGCACTAAGGTGTTTTGCGTTTCGGGCCACGTTAACAAGCCGTGCAATATCGAAGACGCCATGTCCATCCCGCTGAAATATCTGCTCGAAACCCATTGCGGCGGCGTGCGTGGCGGGTGGTCTAACTTGAAGGCTGTGATTCCTGGTGGCTCATCCGTGCGGATGCTCACGGCGGAAATGGCCGAAGATGCGCTGATGGACTTCGATTCGCTATCGGCTTTGAAGTCGGGCCTTGGCACAGCAGGCGTGATTGTGATGGATAAGTCCACCGACCTGATCAAAGCCATCGCGCGGCTGGCCTATTTCTACAAACACGAAAGCTGCGGCCAATGCACGCCGTGCCGCGAGGGCACCGGCTGGATGTGGCGCGTGTTGGAACGCATGGCGATTGGCCAAGCCGAACACCGCGAGATCGATCTGTTGCTTGAGGTCGCAGGCCAAGTTGAAGGCCACACCATCTGCGCCCTTGGTGACGCCGCTGCTTGGCCAGTACAGGGATTGATCTGGCGGTTTCGAGGCGAGATTGAGGAGCGGATTGACCGGTATCGCCTCGGCAAGCCGCATGTGATGGGGGCAGCTATCGCGGCGGAGTAGGGGTAGGGGGATGTCCGAAGGTTTGTTAAATATCTCAATTGCCGCTCTCGCTTTAGCCGTTTCAGTTTTCTCTGTTTGGTACTCATCCGAGGCGGCTACGTACAAGCGCAAACAAAATAGACAGCTGGCAACACTTGCAGTCGACGTGATTCTTCTGTGTGACGCCATACAGACACTGATATATGTTCAGGTGAA
>JAYSRI010000300.1:0-3656 GCA_043721175.1 Alphaproteobacteria bacterium | reverse complement strand
AGTCTCCTCCCCGACCGATGTGCAAATGGAGCTAACAATGACCAAGACCACAGAAGAAATGACCGCAGCGCCGATGGCTGCAGCAAACGATGCGTTCAAGTCTAGCTTTGAAAAATTCAAAGCGGCATCCTCAACAATGAGCGAACACAATAAGGCCAATCTGGAAGCGATGGTGGAATCGTCCAAGATCGCTTACAAAAGCATTGAAGAAGCGACTGCAATCTCGTCGGCTTATGTTCAAGACGCGAACCAGAAAGCCGGAGCGGTGTTGAAATCACTGACCAGCTCAAAATCCATCCAAGAGGCCGTTGAAGTGCAAGCGGACTATACGCGCGGCGCACTCGACAGCTATTTCGCCGGATTTAACAAGGTTGCTGATATTTATTTGGGCGCCATGAAGGCTGCCTCAAAGCCAATCAGCGACCGTGCTTCTGCAAATTTTGCGGCTTTGCAATCGGCGAAGTAGACCTCTGCCAAGTTTCACGAATTGAAGGGCGCAGCACAATCGCTGCGCCTTTTTTGGTTTTGTGAGCCGCTAGTTGCTTACGTCAATGCGCTCGTATCGACCCGGCAGATAAGCGCTTGAAACCAAGGCTTTGCCAGCTTTGCGCAGCCTCATTTGTGCAAATGGAGGGCCATTGAGCAGATCGCCATTCACGGAAAAATTAAAAACGCCCTGAGCGGTCGGCACAACTGCGAAACGGCGCGTTCTTTTGTTGGGTGCAGGTGCGCTTATTTCAATGCCTGTTAAACGACTATTGGGTTGAAATGGCGCGAATGCCAGCCCAGTGGAGGCCGTCGTCAGACTTTTGGTTGGGCCATTGATGTAAATCAAATTGACATCCATTCCAGACACCAAAAACCTGCTGCCTACATTGTCGATGTTGATCGAAATTCCGCGAAGCCACTGCGCCGGCGTCAAGATCGCGGTGTTGACAGCTTCGGGCACTGTGCAAACAGCAGGCAAAACGGGTTTGCTTTGTTGTGGTATCGGCAATCCAGCGATTTGATAGGCCGTTACAAGGTTAAAACCAGCACGATGAAATTCCCCCCGTGCTTGTTCAGCGGCTTCTACCAATGCGGCTTTCTGATCTCCTCGCGCAGTAACGGCCCGTTCTACGGCGCTTTCATAATTGCGTTTCGCGGCAAGGGATCGATTTAACGCCGCTGCGGCGTTAGTATTCGCAACTGCGCTGGGCTCAGCACGACGCGGCGGTTCATATTGAGATATTGAAGTACCGATGAACACAGGGCACTGTGCTTCAACCACTGCCTGCGCCACATCGCGTTGCGACGCTCGTAAGCGAAACTCAGCCGTCTCGTTCCAAGGTTCTTGCGACACGAGCTCGAAGACAGGCGCACTGATACTTGGTTGATCTGCCGTCAATACAACGCCCCCCGTACCGCTTTGCCATCGACCCGTAGCATATTTCTGGCCTGTTAGATCGCTATAGAACCATTCAAAACGATTATCGTCGCTCAGGATCAAACTAGCTCCGGTCTCAGCGTTACGGGTCAAACTGTATTCGCCGACCAAACACGCAGTTGAGACACTGTTGCGCGCGCCACTGCAAGCCGTGGTTGGCTGAGGGACCGACTGGGCGGAAACTGAACCCAACAACAGCGCAGCCACTATTGCAGCGCCAAGTGTTTGTGCACATTGAAACAGGAACGGTCGTATTTTCATGTTCAAGTGCTCCCACGAGATTGAATAGCTGATCGCACGTTTGTTCAAACTTTCATATGCTTGACGAGATGGGCAGACATCGTTGCCCATTTTTCAGCGACACAATTTCACCGTCTTGGCAAACATACTGCAGCCGTGCGCATCTTTTAGCCTTCCGTATCGCAACAAAGCACTTATCTATCAGTGGCGGTTGACGATTGATGCGGGTTCATAGCAACCTGATACTGGCGCAACACCGAGGATTACCGAAAACGATGAGCGACGAACGCGATAATAATCAAGATGATGACGGTTTTGACGACGGTGTTGGTGGCCGTCAAAATACGGCTGTCGCGACGCGTGCGAAGCCGAAGACAAAGAAGCCCTCACTTTACCGCGTCTTAGTGCTGAACGATGATTACACACCAATGGAATTTGTCGTCTACGTTCTTGAGAACTTCTTTAACAAATCGCGCGAAGATGCTACCCACATCATGTTACATGTGCATCAAACCGGGGTCGGCGTCTGTGGAATTTATTCCTATGAGATCGCTGAAACTAAAGTCGCACTCGTATTGGATTTAGCTCGCCGCAATCAACACCCGCTTCAATGCACGATGGAAAAGGAATAGGACATGCCCTCATTCTCACGCAGTCTGGAACAATCGCTGCACCGTGCCATTTCCTTCGCCAACGAGCGTAAGCACGAATATGCGACACTCGAACATTTGCTGATTTCGTTATTGGAAGACGAAGACGCGGCTCATGTTTTGACAGCATGTAATGTTGATCTTGAGCGTCTAAAGCGCGATCTCAATGGCTACATCGACGGCGAGCTTAAGAACCTTGTTGTCAGTGGTGAAAGTGAAGCCCGCCCGACGGCTGGATTTCAACGTGTCATTCAGCGTGCGGTTATCCATGTTGAAAGTTCTGGCCGAACCGAAGTCACGGGTGCAAACGTCTTGGTTGCGTTGTTTTCTGAGCGGGAAAGCCATGCAGCTTACTTCCTGCAAGAACAGGATATGACCCGTTATGATGCGGTCAATTTCATATCGCACGGCGTGGCAAAACGTCCCGGCATGACTGAACAAAAGAAGGTCAAAGGTTCTAGCGAAAGTCGGGACGACGACAATAACAACAATGCCTCTGCAAGCAAGGAAAAGCCAAGTCCTGGCGAAGCCCTTGCGACCTATTGTGTCGACCTCAACGAGAAAGCACGCAAGGGCGGCGTTGACCCGCTGATTGGGCGCACCGAGGAAGTTGACCGCGCTATTCAGGTATTATGTCGTCGTCAGAAGAACAATCCGCTTTTGGTTGGGGACCCCGGCGTTGGCAAAACTGCCATCGCCGAAGGTTTGGCACGCAAGATCATTGAAGGCGACGTTCCAGATATTCTGTCTGGTTCGACAATTTTTTCGCTCGATATGGGCGCGCTTTTGGCGGGCACACGTTACCGAGGAGACTTTGAAGAGCGTCTTAAGCAAGTCGTTAAAGAACTGGAAGCTCATCCAAACGCTATTTTGTTCATCGACGAAATTCACACCGTTATTGGTGCTGGCGCAACCAGCGGCGGGGCAATGGATGCGTCCAACTTGCTAAAGCCCGCTTTGCAGTCAGGTTCTATGCGCTGTATGGGTTCGACGACCTATAAGGAATATCGTCAGCATTTTGAGAAAGATCGTGCGCTTGTGCGACGCTTCCAGAAGATTGACGTCGTTGAGCCGTCAATTCCGGACACAATCAAAATTCTGTTGGGCTTAAAGTCCGCTTACGAAGATCACCATAAAGTCCGCTACACGAATGAGGCGATTAAAGCCGCTGTTGAGTTGTCGGCGAAATATATTGGGGACCGCAAGTTGCCCGATAAGGCCATCGACGTGATCGATGAAACTGGTGCCAGCCAAATGTTGTTGCCAGAAGCCAAGCGCAAAAAGGTGATTGGTGTCAAGGAGATTGAGGCGGTTGTTGCCAAGATCGCCCGCATCCCGTC
>JAYSRI010000299.1:0-3661 GCA_043721175.1 Alphaproteobacteria bacterium | reverse complement strand
GAACATGGCGGTGAGTTGGTCACTTTCTTTGCTCGCGTCCTCGAACGCGTACTAACCCGTTTTGCCGTCGAAGGTATGTTGTGATCCAATCCGCAGGCATTGTTAAACTTGACGATGCCAGCGATGAGGATGCCTTACAAAAAGCACGTGGCGATTGGCAGGCGTGGTTAGCGCTTGAAAAACGCTTCGCCGACAACACCTTGCAAGCCTATCAGCGCGACGTTGATGCGTTCCTAGGCTTTTTGACGGGCCACAATGGCGGACCTGTTCTGCTGCAAGACCTTGCCGACATAAAGACCCGCGACATTCGTGCTTATTTAGCTAAAAGACGCAGCGGTGACGATGGCCTTTGTGATCGCTCTCTCGCACGCGCATTGGCCTCCATCAGGTCATTTTACCGCTTTCTGGATCGTCGCCTTGGGCTTTCCAATGCTGATATAACATTTATACGCGGGCCAAGACTGCCCCCGACTATGCCACGCCCGGTTAGCATCAGCGCAGCTTTTGATATGATTGATCTGGCTAGCGAAGCGAGTGAGCCTTGGATTGGTGCCCGTGACGCTGCGATCCTGACCTTACTCTATGGCTGTGGCTTGCGGATATCGGAAGCACTCGGCCTAACTGGGGGCAATGCCAGCTTGCCTGAAACGCTGATTATAACGGGGAAAGGCGGTCGAACACGCATTGTGCCGACATTGGCAGCGGCGCGTGCCGCAGTCGCTGAATATGTCCGCCAATGCCCCTTTCATGTGGATGCTCAATCACCATTGTTCTTTGGTTCACGTGGCGGTCCCTTGAAAGCGCGCCTTGTTCAAGGGCTGGTTGCGCGTTTGCGTGGCGGCTTGGGACTGCCTGCAACCGCAACGCCCCACGCGCTGAGGCATGCGTTTGCAACACACTTGTTGCAAGGCGGTGGCGATTTGCGGGCGATCCAAGAACTGCTCGGTCATGCGTCGCTATCGACAACACAGCGGTACACTCAGATTGACCCAACGTATATGATGTCAGCCTTCACTGCGGCTCATCCGCGAGCTTAGAGCCTCGCGCCAAAGTGTGCCTACAGATCAAGCAATTGCGAATTTCGTTGCTCAAAATTTCGGCGCTTTGCTCAAAGACAGCGCAGTGGTGGCTCGCTGCCTTGCCCCTCACCGCCCAATTCCTAACGCTATCTCCACAGCCGCGCTGAGTCTAGAAACTCGGTCGTTCGCATTATTGGGGAGCACGAGACACGTGACACATCAAAACCAACAAATACGCCGCGCGAACATGGCGCAATGTGTTGCGTATGAAAATAGGTTTGGACCTTCTAATTTTCCAACTTTGGCCCGAGCAGGCTTTGCTGTCATTTTAGCGGGCCTAATGGTAATGATCGGTGGGCTTTTCGCTCCGGCATTGGCCCAAGATGGTGCCCCAATCGCTAAGCTGGTTGCAACCATGCCTGACAAAATTGTGGATAAAGGCGATGTAGCTTGGATGATGGTGTCGACGCTGCTGGTACTTTTGATGATCGTGCCGGGCCTTGCTCTGTTTTATGGCGGGTTGGTGCGGGCCAAGAACATGCTGTCGATGCTGATGCAAGTGTCGACTGTCATGGTCATCGGTATGGTCACTTGGATGCTGTATGGCTACAGTCTCTCGTTCACGTCTGGCGGGGGTCTCGACAGCTTTATTGGCGGCCTTGATCGCTTGTTCCTCAATGGTGCAGGTCTTGATAAAGACGGCAATCCCGTTTTGGTTGCTACTTTCTCGACGGGTATCTATCTGCCTGAGCTGGTCTTTGTTGTGTTTCAAATGACATTTGCGGCCATCACAGCAGCGTTGGTTTTAGGTGGTGTCGCTGAGCGGATGAAGTTTGGTGCCGTGGTGATGTTTGCGGTTCTGTGGCCTTTATTGTCGTACTACCCGATGGCGCACATGGTTTGGTGGTGGCCCGGCCCTGACAGCTTGGCAGCAGCGTCTGCCCAAGGCGATAGCTTCACAACCGGCCTCATCTGGAGCTTTGGTGCACTGGACTTTGCGGGCGGCACCGTTGTTCACATCAATGCAGGCATTGCGGCCCTGGTTGGCTGCATCATATTGGGAGCGCGCGCGAATTATCGCAATGAGCCAATGCCACCCCATTCTTTGGTCATGACATTCATTGGTGCAGGTTTGCTCTGGGTTGGCTGGTTTGGCTTCAACGCTGGTTCAAACTTGGAATCCAATTATTTTGCTGTGTTAGCAATGGCGAACACATTCATTGCGACAGCCGCCGCTGGGTTAAGCTGGGTCGTCTATGAGTGGGTTGTGAACAAGCGCCCGTCCATGCTGGGTATGGCGTCCGGAGTCGTCGCTGGTCTGGTTGCTATTACGCCTGCAGCGGGATTTGCCGGACCAATGGGTGCGCTCATTCTTGGCCTTGTCGTCTCGCCAGCCTGTATCTTCTTTTGCTCGGTGGTGAAAAACGCGTTGAAATATGACGACAGCTTGGACGCCTTTGGCATCCACGGGGTGGGCGGCATCATTGGGGCGATTGCCACGGGCATCGTCGTCTCCCCCGCTTTGGGTGGTGCTGGCATTGTGGATTATACAAAGTGCTTCGATGAAACCGGCAAAATCTTGGCGGTCTGCCCTGCCCTACCTTATGATATGGTGACTCAAGTCATTGCCCAAATCAAAGGCGTGGTGGTGACAGTCGTTTGGTCTGGCGTGGCTTCAACCATTGTCTTCACTTTGATCAAATACACAATTGGCCTCAAAGCCAGCGTGGACGATCAAGAAGAGGGTTTGGATATCGCCGAGCATGGCGAGCGGGCCTATCATTTATAGGGCTTAAGGCTAAGGGCTTAGGGTTCATACCAAGGCTCCCATGAGATGACACAGCTAACAATCACTTGAATGACGCGGATCGCGACTTACCAAAGTCGCTATGCCAATTTGGGCGCTTGTGAGTGTTAGAGAGCGCATGAACATAGCGCGACTTTGGTAGGTCGCGCTCCACGCTTCTGCGAAGCCTATGAGTCATTTCAAAGGGCCGTTTAAAACGTACCGAAACGGGCGAAAAGTTTGCGGATTAAATTTTAATAGACCTATTTTGCTATGGAAATTAAAGTGTGCAAGCACGCCATTTGCGCATTCCCAAATGGACCGCAGATTATCAATCCGCACCATGCCACAAGGGCGCCTTTGTTAAATCTCCATCCAGTCGTCGAACAACACGGACCGCTCACTCCTGCCACCTCACAACATCGCCGGTATCACCCGGTCAGGCGGCTTATGCCCGTCCGCGAACGTCTTGATGTTGATGATGACTTTTTCGCCCATCTCGGTGCGGCTCTCCAGCGTGGACGAACCCATGTGGGGCAACAGCATCACATTGGGCAGCTTCTTGAGCTTTGGATTAATCGCAGGCTCGTGCTCAAACACATCTAGGCCTGCACCGGCCAACAAACCTTTGTCTAGCATGCGCGCTAGGGCAGCTTCATCAATCACCTCGCCACGTGATGTATTCACCAGATAGGCTGTCGGTTTCATCAGCTGAAGCCGCCTCGCCGAGAGTAAGTGGTAAGTCGCAGGCGTGTGAGGGCAATTGACGGAAATGATGTCCATACGTGACAACATTTGGTCAAGGCTTTCCCAATAGGTTGCCTCTAGGTCCTTCTCAATGGCCTCGGGAACGCGG
>JAYSRI010000298.1:0-9669 GCA_043721175.1 Alphaproteobacteria bacterium | reverse complement strand
AGCCCGCTACGTTCCAAAATCGCTAAATTCAAACCGCGAGACCAGAGGCACTTAGCCCCCGCGTCTATGCCGTTACCGTTTTAGCCGCTCACTTTAGCCCATCACTCACCAACCGCCTGACGAGTCATTTCTGTGGCTTGGCGGGATAGTTGTGCTTGCCGTGGACCGCTGCGAGCTGTGGTGCTTGGCTTTTAGATTCTTGTGCTATGTCTGGGTTTGGACCTAGAGCTTTTACTGTTGGGGGAGAGGGCAAGATAAAGGCGCGATTTCATGTGCTGATTTGGATGTGTCTTAGGTGTTGATTTGCTTAGTGGATTTAACGGTTTTTGAAACCACATTGGCGGTAATCGTGCAGCAAAGTTCAGCATGGGAATTTTAGGGTAAAGCGCTGAGAATGGTCAAAAATGCAAATCTTGGAAAGATATAAGGACGCAAGTCGTCCAAACGCTTATACTGATGATTTCATTGCATTTTTGACGAGTTATGTTGGGGTACAAATAACTTGTAGTGTGTCGTGGGTTTTTGGGTGTGTGCGTCGTAGTGTGTCGCTGTTCTAGCTTCCTGATCGGGATAATTTTGATAGTTTTCCTCGCACAAGTGCGATAATTTCCTTATCGGGACATTTGTTGTTGATTTGATAGGGAATGTCTGATAATTTCCCGCTCGGGAACCTCATATGTCATATCTGGATTCAACTCATTTCGGCCAAGCCATCCGCACCGCGCGCAAGGCGCAGGGCTTGCGGCAAGATCAGCTCGCGGGCGCGGCAGGCGTGGGCGTGCGCTTCATTGTCGATTTGGAGGCAGGTAAAGCTTCTGCGCAATTGGGCAAGGCTTTGCAAGTTGCGGCGACCTTGGGCTTGGTCGTTACGATTGGCGAGGCGGGATCATGACTCGTCTTTCGGTTTGGTGGGATGGGCGGATTACGGGAACGCTCACGCGCGATCAGCATGGTGATATGGGCTTTGTCTATGATACCGATTGGCTGGCAGACACGACTGCGCGGCCCATATCTGCGGCCTTGCCAAAGCGGGCTGAGCCTTATGATCGACGTGCGGCGCGCTATTTTTTCGCAGGGCTTTTGCCTGAAGAAGGGCCGCGCGAAGCAGTGGCGCGGGCTTTAGGGTTATCGCGCACCAATGACTATGCGTTGTTAGAAGCGCTTGGCGGGGACGTAGCGGGGGCTTTGACGTTATGGCCCGAGGGCAAGGTGCCGCCAGTCTTTGGCGTGGATGCACAGCCGGAGGTTCTAAGCGATAGCGCGCTGGTTGAGATATTGGATAGCCTACCTGCGCGACCTCTGCTGGCAGGGCGGGCGGGGATTCGCTTATCGCTGGCAGGTGCGCAGAATAAATTGCCTATAGTGCTAGTCGATGGGCGCATTGCCTTGCCCGCTCTAGGGCAACCTACAACGCATATTTTAAAGCCCGCTATGATACGCTTTCCGGCGACGGTCGAGAATGAGGCGCTTTGTATGCGGCTGGCGGGCGTTTTAGGCCTTTCTGTGGCACCTGTAGAGGCGCGCGTGGTGGAAGGCCGGAAGTTCTTGTTGGTCGAGCGCTATGATCGCACTCTTGGTGCAGACGGTACTTTGAACCGCGTGCATCAGGAAGATTTCTGTCAGGCCTTGGGCCATGCGCCCGAACACAAATATGCCGCCGAGGGTGGGCCGACTTTCAAGACAAGTTTTGCCCTCTTACGAAATTTTTCAACACGCCCCGCTGCGGATGTTTTGGCTTTGCTGGATGCAGCTATCGTCAATGTGATCATTGGTAATTGTGATGCGCATGGCAAGAATTTTAGCTTGCTCTATCCAGCGGGCGAGACGCGGCTGGCACCGCTCTATGATTTGATGAGCACCGTTGCATATCCCGAAGTATCAAACCGCATGGCGATGAAGTTGGGGGGCGTTGGTAATTTTGAGGATGTGACAGGCGACACTTGGGCCACTTTTGCCAAGGATGTTAGACTGGGCGCGCCCTTTGTTCGTAGGCGTGTGCAGGAGCTGGCGAAATTGACGGGGGAGTCCCTTGGTGAGGTCATAGACGAGTTGTCAGCGCCTGAGTTAAAAAATGACGCTATAGACTTAATAGCCATTGATATTTCTACACGTGCGCACAAACTCCAAGGCAGGTTAATCTGAGTTGGTTGAAGGTAGTACCAAATTCGAATATGATTCTAATAGCGGTTGGTTTGGAGAGCGCGCCATACCTTGAACCCGGTCTCGCCTGCCAATGCTGACCCCGAACCGCACTGTTTCCCTCAAGTCTGAATAAGAGGTCTGGGAACAGCTTCAATGCTTCGCTTTGCTTGCCTTGAAGCTGCCCGGTAAGTTTATGGCCACAAATCTGGCCCTCAAGGGGTCACGCTACGCATGATCGGCAAGCCGACTTCGCCCCTTGACCGCCCGATTTGTAGCGGTGTTGTGAGAGTAGGTTTGGGGCTTGCGGAGATTACGGGCCTTAGTCTCCGCATAATATGCGGAGATTATCTTGCTTTTGCGGAGACCATCAGTCATAATCTCCGCAGGAGATGCGGAGATTATGATTTACATACATGAGCAAGAGGCTTGGCCAAGGTTTATTTGGCGCGACGAAGCCTTGGCCGCCAGCCTAGGCCAAGTGCGTCATAGGCAGGGGCGCCTAATCGGGCGCATGGAGGCACTGGGCTTTGCACTTCGCAGCGAAGCGGTGCTGCAAACCTTGACGGAGGATGTCATCAAATCCAGCGAAATTGAAGGCGATATCCTCGACAAAGATCAAGTGCGCTCTTCTATCGCGCGCCGTTTAGGCATGGATGTCGCGGGCTTGGTGCCAGCAGAGCGCCACGTCGAAGGCGTTGTCGAAATGATGTTGGACGCCACACAAAATTATGATCAACCCTTGACGCAAGATCGCTTGTTTGGATGGCATGCCAGCCTCTTCCCAACAGGGCGCAGCGGCATGACTAAAATCACGGTTGGTAGTTGGCGCACAGATGCGACAGGCCCAATGCAGGTCGTGTCTGGTCCGATAGGCCGTGAGCGTGTTCATTTTCAAGCCCCAGCTGCACCACGCCTTGACGACGAGATGGCGCATTTTCTTGATTGGCTAAACGCTGAGAAAGCCACAGACGGTGTGATTGCAGCAGGCATTGCCCATCTCTGGTTTGTGACTGTGCATCCATTTGATGACGGAAATGGGCGCATCGCACGTGCCATAGCCGACCGTGCGCTCGCACGGTCCGAGAACAGCCCACAGCGATTTTATAGCATGTCGTCGCAAATTAGAACGCAGCGCAATAACTATTACGACATGTTAGAGGCCACTCAAAAAGGCGACCTCGACATCACAGTTTGGTTGCAATGGTTCTTGAATTGTCTGGACCAGGCGTTTGACAGAGCGGACGAGACACTTAGTGCTGTTCTCGTCAAAGCGCGTTTCTGGGAGGTGATGCGCGACCAATCCTTCAATGACCGCCAGCGTCACGTGCTCAATCGGATGCTTGATGGTTTTGACGGCAAGCTCACATCATCGAAATGGGCAAAACTCGCAAAGTGTTCGCAAGACACGGCGTCCCGCGATATCGACGATTTAATCGCTAAAGGTGCCATAGAGCGGGGATCTGCTGGAGGTCGCAGCACGAGTTATGAGCTGGTCATAGGCAACGAGGAAGCACCGCAGAGTGCGAGAACGGATTAGGCCAGTGAGGTCTTCGCCTTGCGCGAACTTGCGTGATCAAGCCTATCGCGCAATATCGCGCAACATTTTGGATAATCGCGCCAACGGCTCTAATTACTAGGAACTAGTACTCAACATCTGTGCATTAGATTTTGATGGCACGAATGACACTTCGAAAGCTCTCGCCACCCCAAATCGAAACCAAACGAAACGCTTTGAAACAAAAATCTGCGCGAAATCGTGCCCAAAACATCCCTAAATCGCCCTTTGCTACCAATAATCTGGTGGTCACTGCTGCTACCACTGTAGAAAAAAGTCGTTCCAGATCATTCCGTTAGCTTTTTGGGATTTGGTAGCAGATTGGTAGCAGACCCCGGTGGGGACTTTCTCAATTCTAGCTAAGTCATTGATTTTATGGCGCGCCCAGAGCGATTCGAACGCCCGACCCTCAGATTCGTAGTCTGATGCTCTATCCAGCTGAGCTATGGGCGCGCTGAGGATGCGTAACTAGACCTCCATCTAAAAAATATCAAGTCGCTTGTGCTGCGTAGACACCGCGCATAACAGCGCGCGCTAAACAATCGGCGGCCATTGATCCAATTCTGGCGAGACTATAGGCTTCTGGCCCCGGCAAGGGCTGTTTGGCTGTACTGATGGCGAATACCACATCTCCGTCAAAAGGTGCAAAGATAGGCCTTATAGCGCGCGCCAAGCCTGCACTTGCCATTTGGGCAACACGTTTGGCTTGGGCCGGTGTTAGCGCAACATCGGTGGCGACACAGGCGATGGTGGTGTTGGTGCGACCAGCGGCAGCGGTTGGATTGGCCTTGGCAAGGCCCCAATCGTCGCAGCCAATCTGCAAATCATAAGAAGGGCGCTTGCCACCGGCTTCGCCATTTTGCTCCAGCGGCCACGCCCAAAATGCGTCGGAGCCGGGTATAATCACACTGCCAAAACTATTGACCGCCACAATAGCCCCAACTGCAAAGCCATCGTGGCTGCGACAACTCGCTGAACCAAGCCCGCCGCGCAATGCGCCCGCGCGCGCACCAAAGCCTGCACCAATAGTACCAAGATCAAAATCCACTGTCGCATTGTTGAGCGCCGCAATACCCAGCGCGCGGTAAGGCGGTGAATGACTCCATTGTTTGGAACCGCCATTAGCCAGATCATAGAGGATCGCAGCAGGGACGACGGGCGATTTAGGCACGCCGTCCAGATCAGACAAGCCAAAACCAATACCCTGCGCGCCCAATGTCGCGGCTACACCGTCAGCGGCGGCAAGGCCATAAACTGACCCTCCCGACAGTACGATGGCATGCACAGCATCGACCAAATTTTCAGGCGACAAGGCATCTGTTTCCCGAGTTCCGGGGCCACCCCCGCGGACATCCACCCCGCACACAGCGGCGTGGTCAGGCAGGATGACCGTAGTTCCCGTGAGGATCAGCTCATCATGGGCATTGCCAATGCGCAGGCCCGCAACGTCAGTGATAAGGTTTTTTGTCATAGGTTCTTGGTGCTGCGTTCATGCGATTTACCCGATTGGTTTAGCGGGGTTTGGGTCACTTGCTAGTGCGCAAATGCAACGGCGTTGATTTTAAGTATCTATCAATTGATCCGCTAACTTCTGCCCTTCTCCAGACGAAGACACGCGATTTTACACCCTTACCCAAATGACTTCGCCAATAAAATTCTCGCGACAACACCCTAATATTGGGACCGCGCGCGCGTTAGACGCTCAAAAGGTGGACCAAATTGACGATGTCGCGCGAAGTTACCCTGCACATCGTGCAGAGCCGCATCTTAAAACGCTTCTGCCCAATGGGGGCGATTAGAGAATTGGCTGTAACCGCCCGAGTTCGAAAACGCCTCAGCTTTATCCGCCATTGGCGCGATGTCGGATCGCTTCCGCACTTTCCCAGATCTTGCCCCCAACATAAGTGCCGATGGACATGGTCATATCGTGTACCTCAACACTGGCGAAAAGCTCTGAAGTAAAATACGGATCGCCATTCATGATTGCCCAAGCGGCATCAAGGTTGTCGGCTTTTACAATTAATGCAGAGCCGTGGATTTCAGGGCTTCCCGGTGCTTTGAGTGGCCCGGCCGTCACGTAATTTTGCCAATGATCCTCAACGTGACGCAAATGACCATCCAAATATAGCGCCCGTAATGCTGGTGCCTCGGGACCGTCTTTGCAGACAAACAGGAATGTTGGCTGCGACTGGCGTGGCATTGTTGGTGGGATATTTGTAGGTTCAGACACGCGAAGCTCCTTGTTTTGGCTGATACTCTCGCTTGTTTTTGATTTGATCCGATTGGTATAATGATAGATCATTTGCTTGACGAGGAAAACATCCAACCCAATGCCATCTCAACGCAGCCAAGTTCAGCTAAAGCCCAGCCAAACCATGGCTCAAAAGCTGCTAGCGCGCGCCAGTGGACTAGATTTTGTCGTGCCCGGCGATATCATTTCGGTTGGGGTCGATTTGGCTATGGCGCACGATTCCAGCGGACCAAGACGGTGGCAGCCCCAGCTTGAAAAGCTCGGGGCCACCATATGGGATCCATCGAAAGTCGTCATCGTATCAGATCACTATGTACCCGCTGTGGATGCAGACAGTGCTGCCATATTGAAGCTCACCCGCGAGTTTGCTGCCAACCACAAGATTGACCGCTTTTTTGATATGCAGGGCATTTGCCACACTATTTTACCCGAAAACGGTTTACTGCGCCCCGGCATTTTTGTCGCTGGCGGAGATAGTCACACGCCCCACGCTGGCGCATTTGGTTGTTATGCGGCAGGCTTTGGTGCCACCGACATGATCGGCATCGTCGTGACGGGTAAAACATGGACAATTGTCCCTCAAACCATCCGTATAGAGATCGAAGGCGCTTTTGGCGTTTGCGTTTCAGCGAAAGATGTTATGTTGTTACTGTGCCGTGACCTTGGCATGGATAACGCCTTTAAGGCCATTGAGTATGGCGGAAGTTGCGTCGCTGCTATGTCCATGGCTGAACGTATGGTGTTGTCGAATATGGCTGCAGAATTGGGTGGCGAAGTCGGCTTAATTGGTCCGGACGCAACCACACTCTCGCATATTGAAAGCCATGGCGGGGAAGTAGGCAGCAACCCGTTGCAATGGCAAGCAGACGCGGATGCCGTGTATGAGCGCATCGTTCACATCGACGCCAGAGAATTGCCTCCCTTTGTTGCGGCACCCCATTCTCCGGCCAACAGCGCCCCAGTGGGTGTCCATGCTGGGGTTGTCATCCATCAAGCCTACATAGGTGCTTGTGTTGGCGCTAAGATTGAAGACCTGCGTATGGCGGCGACGGTGTTGCGCGGACATAAAATCGCTACCGGTACGCGCTTGCTGGTCGCGCCGTCATCGTCAAAAACAACCGCAATGGCAGCGGCGGATGGCACACTTTCAATTCTGTTAGAAGCAGGTGCAACTCTTTTGTCCTCCGGCTGCGGGGCATGTGCCGGGATGGGGGCAGGGCTTTTGGCCGATGGGGAAACCTGTATCTCCACTACCAATCGCAACTTCAAAGGCCGGATGGGTCACGCAGGGGCCAATGTCTATTTGGCCTCGCCTTATACTGTGGCTGCCAGTGCAATTGCCGGTTGCATTACGGATCCACGCACCATGATGACACGTGCGAGGTCAGCACCATGAGTTTCAAAATTCTGTCAGGCTGCGCTTTTGTTTTTGGTGAAAATATTGATACCGATGTGCTGGCCCCGGGTCATTTGATGAAGTTATCGCCACAAGATCTCGCACGCCATTGCCTTGAGGCGGTTGATCCCGATTTTGCCAGCAATGTCAAAAAAGGTGATTTTGTTGTCGCGGGTCACAATTTTGGACTGGGTTCTTCGCGAGAACAGGCTGCCGTTAGCTTGAAATTGCTGGGCGTGGGTGGGGTAATTGCGCCCAGCTTTGCGCGGATATTTTATCGAAACGCCCTCAACCTTGGATTGCCAGCGCTGTTTTGCGAGGATGCTGGCCTGATATCGGCAGGCGACGAGCTAAGGGTTGACCCTATTGCAGGGCAAATTGTCAATGACACTTCGGGCAGGATGATTGCCTGTAAACCCATTCCAGCGCATTTGATGGCGATGGTTGATGCCGGGGGGCTGATAGCCTCACTTGCGCAACAAAAACAAGAAGTACGGGTGACTAGATGACGATAGATTTGAAAAAGCGCCTTGCAAGCGGTCCAGCTTTGCTGGCGCCTGGGGCTTATGATGCCTTTAGTGCACTTTTGGTCGAGCAAGCTGGTTTTGAAGCGATTTATATGTCGGGTGCCTCCATTTCTTATACCCAGATTGGTCGGCCCGATATTGGCTTGATGTCGTCGTCACAAGTTGCTGATATCATTGGACGCGTCGCCGACCGTGTGTCTATTCCCTTAATTGTGGACGCTGATACGGGCTTTGGTAACGCGCTCAATGTGCAGCACACTGTGCGGATTTTTGAGCGAATGGGGGCTGGGGCACTTCAACTAGAAGACCAAACGGCACCCAAACGCTGCGGACATTTGGCGGGGAAAGAACTTATTAGCAGCCATGAAATGGTCGGCAAGATCAAAGCCGCAGTCGATGCGCGCGCCAGTGAAGCCACTCTCATTATCGCAAGAACCGATGCGATTGCCGTCAATGGATTTGAGGACGCACTGGAGCGCGCACACAAATATCAAGAGGCTGGAGCCGATGTGCTTTTTGTCGAAGCCCCCCAAACCCTTGATCATATGAATGTAATCTGCGCGCAATTCCCTTCCACGCCTTTGCTTGCCAATATGGTAGAAGGTGGCAAAACGCCAATTCTTACGGTCGACGAACTCTCTACAATGGGCTTTAGGCTTGTCATTGCGCCGGGCTCCATGGTGCGTGCGCACGCCTTTATGGCACGGGAATTTTTAGGCGGCTTGCGCGAGACAGGAAGCACGGCCGGGTTCAAGGACCGGATGTTGAACTTTGGCCAGATCAACGATTTGTTGGGCCTGCCGACACTGATCGAACAGGGTGTACGCTATGAGACACGTTCAGGTGATGTTGTAACCAATAAGTAACTAAATCCAATTTTTGGTACTGCAATTTCTGCGATTTACGTCTCCATTCCGCCCGAATTTCAGGTCATAAGGAGGTGATGGGTAGAGGACTTCTTCGTCAGCTTGTGTTGAATGTCGGCCCGTTGCGATATCGCTTTGGCTTGGGACGATCTTTCGCGAGCTGCTTGGGTTTGCTGGCTAGCTCAATAATGTGCGTGCCTCTGGCAGAAGCGCAATCGCCGCCAAATGCCTATGATAGCATGTTTGCCGACACAAATGCTGCAGCACCCCAAGCGGTGTCATTTTCGACAGACATGCGCAATTTGCGTTTCATCCTTGATCGATCCCAGCCGCGCGTGGTGCTGTTGCGCTTTGATGGTGATCCCGAAATCTGGGCGTTGACTTCGCATTGGGGTCCGCGCGGGGATGAGTTTTTGCGCAATGATGTTGGCGAAGTGATGGTGCGGATCACGAGCCTTGGCGGGGTAACAGTTTTTGGGCCTTTGGGCAGTAACGGTGGCCCCGCGTCAAAAACAGGCAAGGCCCGCACGCTGTCGGCACCAACCAGGAGCGAAGGTAGCCTCCAAGTGACCGTGGAGCGCGCATTGAGCTGGTTCAACCGATTTGGACACAGGTCTATCCGTGTTGAAGCTGCCGGCGGGCTGGCGCCGCCGCTGGTCTATGAGGCATTGCAACGCACAGCGCAGGGGATGGAGCATGCGCCACGAGGCTTTTTTGGTCAACCGCGGCGGCGCGTCAAGCTGGTGCGGGTTGAGCGGACAACACTGCGCCCAAGCGCCACTTGGGCCAATGGCATTTTGACGATTGGCGTTGTGCCTGGAGCCGGATATGCAGGGCGACCATCAAGTGCTGCTGTCTTGACGGCCTTGGTAGAGGGCAGCTGAACTAGGGTCAATTCCCAACCTTATTGCTAGCAAGCGGCGTGCTGCTAA
>JAYSRI010000297.1:0-3681 GCA_043721175.1 Alphaproteobacteria bacterium | reverse complement strand
ATTCGTGGCGCTTTGGCCAGCATGAAAAGAGCGTCGGTGGCTTTGGCGAGCTGGATAACCTGCTAGATGCCTATCAAATTGCCGGAGGTGCGCATTTTAGTTTAGACGACATCAAATGGTTTCAGGCCTTGGGTAGCTTGAAATGGGGCATTATGTGTCTGATTATGTATCATGCCTTCAAAACGGGTGCCGACCCCAGTATTGAACGCGCTATGATTGGCCGACGCACATCGGAAGCCGAAATTGATCTGTTAAACCTGATGGAAGGGCGCAAACATGCATGACGATCCTTCAATCAGCGAGTTGCTACACGGCGTCATTGACTTTCTCGCCACTGTCGCCGGACCTCAATTGACTGGCCACGCACAGTTCCATGCGCGCGTGAGTGCCAATGCCTTAGCGCTGATTGATCGAGATATAAGCGACCGCGCCGGTAACGAGGCCCATGCGATCCTTGCATATCGTGCACTTTTGCAGACAGACCAAAATAAACTCGCTTCGCTGGAAACTCTCGTCTGCGATAAAATTCGATCCGGCGAACTTGATATCAATTCGCCTAACTTGCTGACAACTTTACGCCAAATTTGCCGGAACCAAGTCGTTGTCGATCAGCCCAGTTACAGCGGTTTGAAACTATGAGCGTGCGATGGCGCAAGATTATTTGGGCCACCGTGATAGGCTTTAACTTGCTGCTGGCGCTCATGGCTTGGGTGATGCGAGACAATTTGTTTCGTGCCTTAATTGAGCCCGCAGTTCCGTTTCAAGTTGATGAGCCACCACCGACGCCCGATTATAATGATGCAGCCGCGTGGGCCGTTAGACCCCAAGGTAGTCCGCGTGACGCTCGCGCTGGGGATGTATTTTTCGTTCATCCAACAACGGCTTGGAGCGGCGGAGCGGGGTGGAATGCCGATATTGCCGATCCAGTATCGCGGACCCGCCTTGAAAGCGTGGCCTTGCCTAATCACGCTGAGCCTTTTGCAGCTGCTGGCTCGATTTGGGCACCTAGGTACCGTCAAGCCGTACTCTATGCCTCGCTGGCGCGGCGCGAAGACAGCCGTGAGGCGCTGAATTTTGCCTATCAAGACGTAGCGCGGGCCTTTGCCGCCTTTGAGCAAGCGCGCGATCCAAAAAGGCCGATGATTATTGTTGGTGTCGGACAAGGCGGCTTGCATGTGTTGCGCTTGTTACAATCGGACCCCAGCCTGAGTACGCGGGCGAAGGCGATCTATATCATTGACCAACCCGTTCCGGTGGCGCTTTACACCGGACCAGCAGCCGTGCCGGGCTTCCCAAGGCCCTGTGCCAACAAGCAAAGCCGCAATTGCTTTGTTAGCTATACCGCGCTTGATGGCGGCGATAGTCGCGGAGCCGAGCTGATCGCAAACCGAGCAATCATCTGGACGCAAAACCAAGGCTATCACTCTTTGAACAGCCAGCCGTTTGCCTGCGTTAACCCGCTGACGGGAGGCACAGATCAAAATGATGCGCTCGCCAGCGCCAACCGTGGATCAGCCGCGGCAACTGGCCTTGAACGGGGCACCCAGCCACCACTATTGCCGGGCGAAACAGGAGCTCGGTGCCGCGATGGCATGTTGCTCGTGGAAGTCAATCGCCCGGCCTCTATCTCGCGTCAACGCTTTGACTTGGGGACGTTTTATAAGCTGACAGGCTATAATCTGTTTTATGACGCCTTGGCGACCGACGCCGAAATCCGGCGTGATTAGCGTATTTTATTGGACCGCGCAGCGCTCGCTGCGCCACTTTTTTCTATAAGTAAGATGCGCAGCGGCCGCTAAAATACCTTGGAGCGCGACTTACCAAAGTCGCTTTGCGAGCAAACGCGTTTATGAGAAGTCGATCCACGAATGTGAGGCCATTATTGGTCAGGTCAGGGGGCCGTTGGTAAAGGATGCACAGCGGCGCTGCGCCTTTTTTCTATAAGTAAGATGCGCAGCGGCGCTGCGCTGTCCAAGTATCCAAAGACCCAAACCGAAAAAGGCCCCGCACTTTCATGCAGGGCCCTTCAGATTTCAAACCAAGAAGACCTTAGTCTTCCTTAGGCGTCATGACCTGGCGGCCTCGGTACATGCCGGTTTTCAAGTCGATGTGGTGCGGGCGACGCAGTTCGCCCGAATCCTTGTCTTCGACATAGGAGTTTGCACCCAGTGCATCATGCGAACGACGCATGCCGCGACGTGAAGGGGAAGTTTTGCGCTTTGGCACTGCCATGATGCAGGCTCCATATAAACAGTAGGGATGCTCTTCCCAAATTACACGAGCAGAGCGTCAAGAAACGTGAAGGTGGATGATAGCGGGGTCGGCGGCGAAAAGCAACACTTACACCAACCTGCTCTGCACCAAAGCGGCCCGCACAAAATCCGCAAACAGCGGGTGGGGCTCAAACGGCCTAGACTTGAGCTCGGGATGGTACTGCACGCCGACGAACCATGGATGGTCGGTGCGCTCGACGATTTCGGGCAAAATGCCATCGGGGGACACGCCCGAGAAGATGAGCCCGTTGGCCTCTAGGGCTTCGC
This sequence comes from Alphaproteobacteria bacterium, assembly GCA_043721175.1. Lineage (GTDB taxonomy): Bacteria > Pseudomonadota > Alphaproteobacteria > Caulobacterales > Aquidulcibacteraceae > Aquidulcibacter. Next base: position 1,141 of record JAYSRI010000297.1, on the reverse strand, counting down.
GATAGGCCATATTGACTTCATAACGGTGGCGGTGGCGCTCTGTGATCGTTGTGACGCCATTGTACGCGCGCGACACAACTGAATTGGCCTTCAGCACAGCGGGATAGGCCCCAAGGCGCATCGTACCGCCAAGGTCGGTGGCGTCATCACGGGTCTGGCGTTGGTTGCCTTGCAGCCATTCTGTCATCAAGCCGACGACCGGATTGGCTGTCGGGCCAAATTCGGTTGACGACGCATCGGCGAGGCCCGCCTGATTGCGCGCCGCTTCGACGCAGGCCATTTGCATACCAAAGCAAATACCGAAATACGGGATTTTGCGTTCACGGGCAAAGCGCACAGCCTTAATTTTACCCTCGGCACCCGAATCGCCAAAGGCACCGGGCACCAAGATCGCATCCACGTCTTCAAGTTCACCCGTCAGTTGATTGTCGTCCGCATCAAAGGCGCGGGCGTCGATCCATTCAATATTGACCTTCACATTATTGGCAAGGCCACCGTGGTGCAGCGCTTCGATGAGAGACTTATACGCGTCCTTCATCGAGGTATATTTACCAACAATTGCAATCGTCACATCGCCATCGGGGCTGCGCAGACGCCGCGAGATGTCCTGCCACTTGGTAAGATCGGGTGCCGGCGCATCGGTGATACCAAAGCGGCGCAACACTTCGCGGTCTAAACCTTCGTCATGATAATCCATCGGCACTTCATAGATATGCGCCGAATCAAGGGCTTGGATAACCGAGCTGGCGCGGACGTTGGTGAACAAAGCAATCTTGCGCTTTTCTTCCATTGGAATCGGACGATCACAGCGGCAGATCAGAATGTCGGGCTGGATACCGATAGAGCGCAATTCCTTGACGCTATGTTGCGTCGGCTTGGTCTTCATCTCGCCTGCCGTGTGGATGTAGGGCAGCAACGTCAAATGGATATAAACGGCCTGATCGGGTTCCAGCTCCTGGCCAAGCTGGCGGATCGCTTCAAAAAATGGCAAGCCTTCGATATCGCCGACTGTGCCACCAATTTCACACAACACAAAGTCCGCGTCGCCAGCGTCTGATAACACAAAGTCTTTGATCGCATTGGTGACATGGGGGATGACTTGGATCGTCGCACCCAAGAACTCACCCTTGCGTTCTTTAGC
>JAYSRI010000296.1:0-3700 GCA_043721175.1 Alphaproteobacteria bacterium | reverse complement strand
CGACTACCAAGTCAACAGTTGGCGCACGACGCATAATCTCTTCGCCCTCGGCCTGCGCGACACAGCCCGCCACAGCAATGGTCATTCGCCCACCCGCCGCAATCTTAGCGTCCTTCAGCATCTTTAAGCGCCCGATCTCGGAATAAACCTTGTCAGTCGCCTTTTCGCGGATGTGACACGTGTTGAGTACTACAAGATCAGCGCCTTCAGGTTTGCTTACACACGCATAACCCAGAGGTGCCAACACGTCGGCCATCCGCTCGCTATCATAGACGTTCATTTGACACCCGTAGGTCTGAATGAACAAAGTCTTGTCGGCTTTCACTGCTGGCTGAGACGTCGTTTTTGGAGCGTCAATCTGGGCGATAGTGGCGTCTTCATGCATCCGTGAACCTATGACGCCCAAAAGGCTCAATTTGCAAGGGTTGTGGGCATTTTCCAGCGCAAATTTGCAATTTGAGTTGGGTAAAAACCACGAATTTTGATCTGTCTATAGCGCCTTCAACAACGTAGCAGTACAAAAGTACGAAACCATTTGAACCTTTTCTGGCTTAGCGACGACTACAAATGTGGCCTCCACGTGAGCTTGCCATAAATTTAAGGATGCGATTCAGTACATTTTGTTGAAACTCATTGAAAATCGGTCATCACTCCATCGGCAGGGTTCAACCTTGTCGATGGAGATTGGCTGACATCGGGATTGCTGAAATCTGCCCCCAGCGGAGTTGAGATAGGTACAAAAGTCAGAGGATCCCAAAGGCGAAGCCAGTTTGCCTCCAAGGACTGCACCGCCCCAAAAACCCCGAGTGTCACGCACCCCTAGCCCTTGAAAAAAGCGGGCGTCGCGTCATAAGCCACTTTGGATAATTCTCGTGTTAGAAAAGAACGCCTCAAATGGACCGTATTGCCCTTGTCGGCGGGACACAGCTTCACGGCTCGATCCCGATTTCTGGTGCCAAGAACTCGGCGCTTAAACTGCAAGCCGCCAGTCTTTTGACCAATCAGCCGTTGGTTCTGACAAACATGCCCGAGCTGGCTGACACGCGATTTATGATTGAACTACTGGAGCAATTGGGCGTAACGTGCTTTTGGCCTAAAGGCAGCGGGCGCTTGTCCATGCATGCCGAAACCATTAATTCCACCATCGCGCCCTACGATCTTGTCCGCAAGATGCGCGCGACTTTCAACGTGCTAGGCCCACTTCTGGCGCGTGCTGGTCATGCAACGGTGTCGTTGCCAGGCGGTTGCGCGATTGGGGCACGACCTGTCGATCTGCACTTAAAGGCGTTTGAGGCTATGGGCGCGGATATCGTCATTGAAGGCGGCTATGTGAAGGCGGCGGCTTTGCGGGGTTTGCGGGGTGCCAAAATCGTATTTCCGTTTGTGTCGGTGGGTGCGACAGAGCACGCGATGCTGGCCGCAACCCTTGCGCGGGGCGAAACCGTGCTGGAAAACGCGGCGCGCGAGCCCGAGATTGGCGACATCGCGCATTGCCTTGTTGCGATGGGTGCCAAGATTGAAGGCATCGGCACATCGACTTTGCACATTCAAGGCGTCGATGAACTCAAAGGTGGCACATGGAAAGTGATACCTGACCGCATCGAAGCGGGTTCCTATGCGTGTTGTGTGGCTGCGGCGGGTGGCAGCGTGACGTTGACTGACGTGGTGCCGGAGACCATTTCTAGCCTTGTTGATGTTCTGCAACGCGCTGGAATTGACGTCGAAGTTGGGCCTGATTGGGTGAAGGTAACCCGCGATTTGAACAAGCCGATCAAATCAGTCGACATAGATACCCAGCCTTATCCCGGCTTCCCGACAGACACCCAAGCTCAAGTCATGGCCTTGATGACAAAAGCTCAGGGTGCTTCGATCTTTCATGAGAATATCTTTGAAAACCGTTATATGCATGCGCCCGAATTGCGTCGCCTGGGCGCCGACATTTCAGTTCGCGGTGCCGAAGCTGTCGTGCGCGGTGTTGAGACGTTGCGCGGCGCGCCCGTGATGGCGACAGATTTGCGTGCATCGGTATCGCTGATCATTGCAGGCTTGATGGCCGAGGGCGAAACGATCATATCGCGCGTTTATCATCTTGATCGCGGTTTTGAACGTTTAGAAGCCAAGTTATCAGGCGTGGGTGCCAATATTCGCCGTCTCAGCGGGTCGGAGGAATAAGTGGTCCACACGCCCTTACGACTTCTCGCTGAAGACAGCGGCGATCTTGAGATTGTGTCAGCCGCCGCCCAAGATGGCATCTTCAGTGTGGGCGACGCCACGTGGCACCCCGCTGCCCGTCGTTTCACGCTCAAACTTCAACGCTTTGTTTGGGAGGTAAAAGAAGTTGACCGAAAAGGTGAGCGCGTCTGGTCTGTCCTTTCGTTTGAAGGCGTTTTGGGCGTGAAAGCATATAAGATTGCTCAATCCAAACGTGACGCTTTCGCAAGCCTTTTGTCGATCAGCTTTGAAGCCGGAGTAGCGCCGTCTGGCTTGGTTACGCTGAATTTGGCTGATGGTGGCGCCATTGCGCTTGATATTGAGTGCCTCGATGTCGTGCTTTCCGACATTGGCGAAGCGCGCGAAGCGATAGCAAGACCGGTGCATTGACTGCACCCAAATGCTCGCAGGGCCGCTTAATTCCCTTCAAATAAAAGCCCACCTGCCCTACATAGTCTTTATGTCCAAACTCCTTTTCGCCAACGCGCCTGACTTTCTTGCCGCCTATAACTCGCTGCTCGCTGATCGAAGCGACGCCGTGGATGGTGTGGAGAGCAAGGTGGCCAATATTCTAACCCAAGTTCGCACCCGTGGATTTGAGGCGCTGGCCGACTTCACCCAGCGCTTTGATAGAGTCTCAATCACACCCGACACCATCGCCGTCACGCCTGCCCAAGTGGATGCCGCGATGAAGGCCTGTGATCCCGCCGTCATCAAGGCTTTGGAGACCGCCGCGCAGCGCATCGGCGATTATCACATCCGCGCCCGTCCAACAGATGACAAATGGACTGATCCACAAGGTATAACTATGGGCTGGCGCTGGACGCCTGTGGACGCAGCGGGGCTTTATGCACCGGGCGGTCTTGCGGCCTACCCATCCTCGGTTTTGATGAATGCGGTTCCGGCGAAAGCGGCGGGGGTTAAACGAATTGTCATGGTTACCCCCCCTGCGCGCATGATGAGCAATCCCGCGATCTTGGCGGCGGCAAAGATTGCTGGCGTAGATGAAATTTATGGCATTGGCGGCGCGCAAGCCATTGCGGCACTGGCCTATGGTGCAGACCCCATCGTGCCCGTGGACTTCATCGCTGGGCCAGGCAATGCATGGGTGTCGATTGCCAAGAAACTTGTGTTTGGCAAAGTGGGTATTGATAGCGTTGCGGGGCCGTCCGAAGTCTTTATCATTGCCGACAATGAGAATGACCCCAAAATTATCGCCGCCGATCTCCTCGCCCAAGCCGAACACGACAAGGTCACCCAATCCATTTTGTTCACCGATGATGCGACTTTCGGTCAGGCGGTACTGAATGCTGTCGCGGCTATGATCGCAGCAGAGGAAGCGGGGCCTGCGGCAGCGACCTCTTGGCCCGCTTTTGGTGCGGTCATCGTCGTTGATCACTTGGATGACGCCGTTACCCTGTCCGACCTTGGCGCACCCGAGCATCTCCAAATTGCGACGGACGATCCAGAGAGGCTTTGCGCAAAGGTC
>JAYSRI010000295.1:0-9793 GCA_043721175.1 Alphaproteobacteria bacterium | reverse complement strand
ACGCGGACCGTTCGCTCAAACGTCGGCGAAGTTTCCCGCCAGTCGGTGCCGGCACGGGTCACACAAGTAACGCGCTATCGCCAAACGCGCCAAGGTGGTTACGAAGTCGTGCCTGTTGCTGCCAGTACAGCAAACGTTGTTTATAATGATGTTCGTAATCCAGCCCGTGTGGATGTCCAGCGCGTACCGGCAGTTTCAACCACCATCCAAGTTGAAACCATCGCAACCGACGAGCGCTACGAATTGGTCGAAGTCGCGTGTGAACCCGGCGCGATGAACATGTCCAGCATGGGCAACGGTACCGGTTCGGTCGCGCGTTCAGGCGTGACGACCCCCGGTCATATGGTATCATTGCGATCTGTGCAGGGCGCTTTGCGCGCTAAGGGTCTGTATCGCGGTCCGATTGATGGCATCTTGGGTTCAGACACACATGCTGCGTTGCGTCAGTTTCAGCGTCAGAATGGCATTTCAAGCCGTGAAGTTTTGTCCATTGAGACGTTGCGCCGTTTAGGCCTCTAAGTTTCGGCTTTACAGAGTGTGAAGAAAAATCTCGCAGTTAACAAAGAATTATAGGAAGCTGGCGTAACCGTCGGCTTCCTTTGTTCTGTGTTGAAAGTCCCTGCTCGTGAGCACCTCCCCATTACTTCAAATCACGGTCCTTGTGATTGATGACAATGCTCATATGAGGTCAATTCTCAAAGAACTTCTGCGCGCTGTGGGCGTGATGGACATCAAGGAAGCCGCCGATCCAGTCGAGGCTTTTGAACTCATCAAATCCATACCTATCGACTTGGTTTTAGTTGATTTTTCGATGCCAATTATCGATGGCGTTGAATTTACACAAATGGTGCGTACAAGCTCGGACAGTCCAAATCCGTTTATGCCAATCGTCATGGTTACCGGGCATTCCGAGCGCAGCCGGGTTAACGCAGCGCGTGATGCAGGGGTCAATGAGTTTTTGGTCAAACCCGTAACGGCCAAAAGCCTGATGGACCGCATCATGGCGGTGGTCAATAATCCGCGCAGCTTTGTGAAAGGCGGGACCTATTTTGGCCCTGATCGCCGTCGCCGGAAAGACACAAAATTCTCAGGTCCGTGGCGCCGGAAAGACGACGGAAAAGGCAAGAATTAGTAAATGAATTCTGATTTCTACATGTCATTACGTTGTCACAAAAATTTATTGCACCCCTAACAGCAAATAATATTTGCATCCCAAAATTCTACCCCTATAAGCACGCTTCCGGCGGACCTGGAAACAGCATCCAGTCCACTAACGCCCCATCCCCTCGCTTTTGGGGGACACCCAGGCCAAACGGCGACAGCTTCAAAACTGTTGGCGACGTAACCTTAAGGGCGGACCTGACTGACATCCGGGGAAGTTTTCTTCCCTAGCATGTCCGACTAACGCCGGCCTGGGTAGTTATCATAGGGGAGGTCCGCAATGGATCACTTTAATTGTGCGCACGACGCTGTCGTGAAGTTGCGACCTGATGTGCCAGTGGCGCTCAACCGGCCTCACGCCGTTAGGGCCGCTGCGCGTTGGTTTTTAGACGCATTTGATGGCGATATTTTGTATGCCGTTAAGGCAAACCCGTCGCCATGGGTTCTCGATGCTTTGTGGAGCGAAGGTGTACGTCATTTTGATGTGGCCTCAATCAACGAATGTGCGCTGGTTCACGACCGCTTTGAAGGCGCAACGTTGGCCTTCATGCATCCGGTCAAAAGCCGCAATGCAATCGCGCGAGCCTATTACGACTATGGCTGTCGGATCTTCGCTTTGGACACCATCCAAGAGCTAAACAAGATACTAGAAGAAACCGGCCACGCGGGCGATCTGACCTTGATTGTGCGCCTTGCTGTCTCCAACAAGGATGCCAGCCTAAAGTTGGAAGCCAAGTTTGGGACATCTGGGGACGCCGCGATAGCATTGTTGCGTGCCGCACGGGCCGCGACCGATGAGAACCTTGGCGTGTCATTTCATGTGGGCAGCCAATGCATGAACCCGTCAGCATGGAAAGGTGCCATGCGCGAGGCTGCCGATCTGATTGTCAAAGCAGGGGTGACTGTGGATGTGCTGGACGTCGGGGGTGGTTTCCCAACGATTTATCCAGGTATGACACCACCGCCAATGTCACTGTTTGTCGATGAAATTCACCGCATGTTTGAAACCATGCTTGTCACGATGAATTGTCGCTTGTGGGCAGAGCCTGGCCGCGCATTGGTTGCTGAAGGGACCAGCATTTTGGTGAAGGTCGATCTGCGCAAGGACGACGCGCTTTACCTGAATGATGGTTCTTACGGGAGCTTGTTTGACGCAACGCATGTCGATTGGAAATATCCAATGCGGGTGATCCGTGCTAATGTCGCTGGTGGGGTTGTCAGGGGCCGGAAAGCCGATTTCAAATTCTACGGGCCAACGTGTGATAGCATGGATGCTGCAGAAGGTCCGTTCTCGCTGGCAAGTGATATTGGCGAAGGCGATTACATCGAAATTGGTATGATGGGTGCTTACGGCATAGCTATGTCGACCCGTTTCAACGGCTATGGAGAAGCTATCGACGTCATCGCCCAGGATATGCCTGACGCGTCGATGTTTGACGTTCAAGAGGTGCGCGGCATTGTATTGCCACTCGAACGCAAGGGGTGAAGAACCTCACCGCTCGACCGACATTTTATAGGAAAAACGGTCGCTGGGATGCAGGGAGATGCTGGCTAGGAAAACATCGCTTGTGTCTGTGATGTAGCGTCGTAGTGTCCGCAATGCTGGGTCCCCGGTCCGCGCGCCCAGAGTTTTGGCGCTGGCGCGATCAAGACACATGGCTGAAATCTCCTGATCGATGCGCGCTGCCCGAATTTGGTTGTGGATGGCAATATATTCGCCCAACGCTTGGGGCCAGCTTTCGACTATTTGACGCGCCGGCATCAAATCTTTGCGGACGCAGATTGTGGTCAATGCCAACGGCAAACCGCCTGCAATGCGTTGGCGTACGCCTTTGACCGCCATCCAGTGCAGATTTTCATCGAGGCCCATTTCAACGACTTCAAGTTGCGCAGCGGGCCGATAAGAGCTGATCAGCAAGCGCGTATCGCGGGCATATTGGAGAATATCACCAATTTCGCCCCATTCCTGCGAAAATGGGCCGGTCGGCGTCTGTGAGATCACGCTAGTTCCCGCACCTCGCTTGCGCGCAATCAAACCTTCATCGCTCAATAGGCGCAGCGCATCGCGTGCTGTATGGCGAGATACATTGTGCAGGGTGCATAACTCCAACTCAGTGGGCAGTAATGCACCTTGTTGATATTGCCCTGCGACAATGGCCGTGCGCAACGCGGATGCAAGGCGGCGATAAAGTGGTTGGAGGCGGCTCATGTTGGCATGTCCCGCCAAGCCTTTGCCAATGCGTCTTGATGTTGTGGTGCAGCCAGAGAAATGATGGCGCGGCTACGTGCCTGAATGTCCAGTGGCTCCAAATCAATGGCTCCGTGCTCGGTCACCAGAATGGGTGGGTCGGCACGTGTGATTGAGACGGTTTTGCACGTGAGGCGCGGCAAAATCCGACTGATGCCGTCCTTACCGGTCGACGCGATCATCACAATGGGTTTGCCGCCAACGCTGGCTCTGGCACCACGCAAGAAATCCAATGCGCCACCAATCCCGCCAATCGATCTCCCGCCTGCATACTCGCAGTTAATCTGCCCGAATAGATCAATTTCCAGCGCTGCATTGATAGAAGTAAAGCGTTCAAGTTTAGCCAGCACGTGATGGCTGTGTGTAAAGCCGATGGGTTGCAATGATACACGGCCATCGTCCGCAAGCGCTTCATGAAGTGACTGCGACCCCAGTATAACGCCCGCTGTCAGCGCTTGGGCTGTGTCGCTCAATGCGCCAGAGTTTAATAAGTCGAGTGTCCAGTCGCCGATCAGGCCGGAATGAACCCTCAGCCGCTTATGGTTTGTCAGGGCAGACATGATTGCGCCCGGCAGCCGACCAATACCGGCTTGCAATGTCGCGCCATTTTCAACAAGCGAAGCGACATGACGGGCGATGGCGTCGCTTTGGCTGGAGTTGGATTGTGGCGCGACTTGAACCGATTTCGCATCAATCTCAACAACCGCATCAAACATGTCGCAGGGGATTGCTGGCGCGCCCGCAATTGTCGGAAGGCTGTGATTGATAATGCCAATCTTGGTCACGTCGCGATCTAAAAATGCCGGATTGGCATCATTGCTCAATGACGTATTGCAGCGCCCCAAAACATCAGGGGGGCACACATGAAATAAAGCCGCCTTGAAGGGAGCAAGGCAAAGGTATCGATATGCAGCGCTATAGTGGAGCGGCAATATCTGTGTTTGCCCGCTGGATACGGTTGCAAAAACAGCAGCAGAAGGCAAAAAAACCTCACCGCGCGCTTCGTGGTGAAAAGCGGCCCAGTCGATTGTATTGACGCTAGGTATCATCAAGCTGGTAAATGTCAGTTGTGCGGCATGGTTTGGCTGACCGAAAAAGCACTGTGCCAACGCCACAGGCTCAACCGGCCCGCCCGGTACATAGACACGACCACCTTTGGCCACGCTCGCCAAATAACTTGGCAGTTCCGACAGGGAGAGGGCAACAGCATTTTTGCGCACAATAATCACTGCCACCCTTCACGTTGAGAATTTGCGTTTAGCCACATTGCACGCGCGTTCAAGCATGCTAAACCATGCACATGTCCGGACAAACTACGAAGTCTAACGCCAATGTCAAAGCATTGACTGTCAGCCAAACTCTCGCAGCACATGTGTGTGCGATTGAGCTTGGTGACTTGTCGGCACATGTTGTGAGCGCAATCAAGAATTTCACGCTTGATACAATTGGTGTTGGTATTGCAGGCGTGCGCTCGCCGTATGCAGCGGGGGTCACTCAAGCTGCACTTAAGTGGGGGCAAGGCACCCACGCGCACAGTTTTGTAACGGGACATGCGCTGCCAGCGCCCAGTGCGGCTTTCGTCAATGCCTTTCAAGCTCACGCGCTTGAGTTTGATTGCGTTCATGAGGCCGCCGTCTTGCACCCGTTTACGGTCGTCGTGCCTGTTTTGCTGGCCGAAGCCCAGCGGGTTGGCATGGACGGGGCGACTTTTGTGGCTGCTTGCGCGGGGGGGATTGACGTCGCGGCTGGTCTTGGCATCGCCGCAAAGTCTCAAATTCGGTTTTTTCGCCCGGCAACATGTGGGCTGTTTGGCGCAACCGCTGCTTTGGCGCGAGCGCGTGGCCTAGACGCACAGACAACTGCCCATGCGCTTGGATATGCGTCAGCGTTTGCGTCTGGCACCATGCAGTCACACGTCGAAGGCACACCAGCCTTGGCGGCCAGCGTCGGGGCCGCAGCGCGTTCAGCGTTCACCGCAATAGACCTTGCACAAGCGGGACTACCGGGGCCAATGGCATCTATTGAAGGACCGTTTGGTTATTTGACTTTGTGCGAGCCTGATCATGATATGGCTCCCGTACTAAATGCGCTTGGGCAAAGCTGGCGAGCTGGCGAAGTGAGCTGGAAACCCTTCCCAACTGGGCGTGCCGCGCATGGTGGTATCGATATGATCTTATCCCTTCGAGCACTTGGCCTTGATGCAGACAACCTTGAAAAGCTAACAATTTTTGCGCCACCCCTCATTCACCACCTTGTCGGAAGGCCGATAGGACCTGTGCCATTGGAGGTGAATTACGCTAGGCTGTGCTTGCCCTTTGTTGGCGCTGTTGCGCTACAAAGTGGGGGTGTGACCTTAAACGACTTTACGCCCGAGCGCTTGAATGACCCAACAATCCTAGCCATAGCGCGCCGGATTGATGTGCAGGTCAACGACGTCACCAGCCAATCGGCTTTCACACCCCAACACGCCGTCGCGACCCTAAAGAATGGTGGCGTGTTAGAAACCAGCGTTGACGCCTTATTGGGCGCGATACAGCGCCCCTTGAGCCACGAGCAGCATCTGGCGAAGTTCAAGGCTTGCTATGACTACGGTTTTGGCATGCCCAACAGCGCCGCAGAGGATCAACTGATCGATTTAGTTCAAAGCCTCACAACACTGACCAATGTCGCGATACTAGGCCGATTGGCCGCAGGATTAACGTCATGAGCGACACCAATAGTACTTTTGCCCAATCCGTTGACTATAGCGAATTGCTAAAAGATCATCCCATCGGTGATGATTTCGTGCGGATGGCAACGACAATCAGTGGCGACGAATTGCGCGCCCATCAAGAGCGCTTGTTCAAAAAACTGATCGCAAGAGCCGGGAAAACGGCCTTTTATCGGCGTCTATGGGGAAAAGTTGGCATTGAAGCTGGCGACGTGCGCACGTTAGACGACTTGCCCAAATTGCCCACGTTCGGCAAACAAGAAATTATGGAAAGCATAGCCGTAGCGCCACCTTTTGGCGATTTTGCAGGTCTTGATTCCTATCCCGCAGGCGCGCGACCGCCAATGATCTTTCATACCACCAGCGGCACAACAGGCACGCCACAACCTTTGTTTTTCGGCGCAAAGACACGCGAAGTTCAGAATCTGTTGCTCGCACGGTTATTTCGCTGGCAAGGCATGTGCCCGGAAGACGTGGTTCACTCCGTATACGGACATGGTATGATAAATGGTGGTCATTATGTTCGCGAGGCTGTGACGCGTTTCACCAGCGCGACCTTTATGTCAGCAGGCACCGGCATTGAAACCCGCAGCGCTGCTCAAGTCGCCTTGATGCGTGATTTTGGTGCGACGGTCATTTTAGGCTTCACTGATTATATCAAAAAATTAGCACAAGTCGCCCGCGAGCAAGGGTTGGAACCCGGCCGCGATATTCCTGTCCGCATGATTTCGGGTCAGTTTGGCCGTGAAGACAAGCAAGCGGTCTCGAACCTCTGGGGTGGGGCGGCTTGCTACGACTGGTACGGTGTCGGCGATACCGGCATGATTGCGGGCGAAGGCCCTGACCGTGACGGCCACTATGTGATGGAAGATGCTCATTGGGTCGAAGTTTGCGATATTGAAACGGGCGTCCCAGTTTCTGACGGCCAGAAAGGCGACTTGATCGTCACCTGCTTATTCAAGGATGACGTTTATCCGATCATTCGGTTTAACACCCATGATGTGACGGCAATCCGCACTGATGCCAGCAAAATTGGGATCAAATTCAAGCGTATTGAAGGTTTTCTTGGGCGGTCGGATAATATGGTCAAGTTGCGCGGCATCAATGTTTTTCCCCAAGCGATTGGGCCAATGTTGGCAGAAATCGGCAGCTTTGCAGGCGAATGGATTTGTAAAGTCCGCCGCGACGATGCAGGTCGCGATGAGCTGACAGTTATCTGCGAGGATCGCGGCGGCACGCCTGTTGGTGCCTATGAAGATACTTTGAAACGCAAACTGGGTATTGAAGCCGCTATTGTCTTGGTCGAGGTCGGCGGCACGGCAGCGGCAACTCAGATTGAGGCCCGTCAAAAACCGATCCGCTTGTTGGATGAACGCTGATGATATTGCCAGAGGCAAACAAATTGCTGAATGCTTTTATAGGGTTTACCGACGACCCGCCAAACCCAATTTCTGGCGTTTTATCTGGGTTAAGAATTGGTATTAAAGGCAATATTGCCGTCAAAGGACTGGCCAATACGGCAGGTTCAGCAGCACGCCGACAAAATATAGCCATTGGCGATGCCCGCGTGGTCGAGCAATTGCGCGCAGCAGGCGGTGAAATAGTTGGTACACTGAATATGCACGAGGGTGCGCTCGGGGCCACGACCGATAACAAAGCCTTTGGCCGTTGCATCAATCCATGGCGCAAAGGCTTTTCGCCAGGTGGCTCCTCTGGCGGCTCGGGAGCGGCAATCGCGGCGGGATTATTGGATGCAGCGATGGGTAGCGACACCATGGGGTCAATCCGCTTGCCCGCGTCCTATTGCGGTGTGTTTGGATATAAACCAGGTGGCACGTTCATGAGCCAAGACGGCGTTATCCCGTTGTCAACGACGCTCGATCAAGTCGGGCCGCTTGCCAAGGACGCGCCGATACTTATCGCTATGGCGCGCGCTTTGGGTGGGCCGGAGCCTGTGCTGGATATGTCAGGCCTAACTTTTGGCGTACCCCGCGACATGGCCGCCGTGAAGCCTGACATTGCGGCGATGTTTGACGCTCAATTAGCGCGCCTCGAGATGGCGGGCGTGCGACTGGTGGATGTTAATCTCGGCTTGGGACATACCGAGGTGCTTGGACTAACCGATGTCGATGTGATCCTCGCATGTTTGTTGATCTGCGAAATTGAGGGTGCTGTCGAGTGGGCGGTCGAGCTTAACGATCCAAGCAGCGGTTTGACGCAAGAATTTCGCGCCATGCTGACTTATGGCGCCAATATCGGTGGCGAACGAACACAAGATGCTTACGCCAAGGTCACAAAAGTAAAAGACCACATCCGTAGTCTCTTTGTTGAACATAATGTGGCCGGTCTGTTGACGCCAACAGTTTCCCATCTGCCGTTCCACCATGATGTCGGCCCTCCCATGGATCAAGCCTATTTGACCCAATATGCGAACATTGCCGATTTGCCCGCTGTCAGTGCGCCCATGGGATTGATTGATGGTTTACCAGCGGGGATTCAATGTATTGGAGCGCCCAACCGTGATGATGTTGTATTGGGCTTTGCCGGAATGTTCAGCGCATTGAAGCTACCCGGATTGATCAAGATTATATGAGCGAAATGACGGCCGACACTCCCTGATCGCCATATTGTGCGCAGCCCTTTCCCATTGTAAGCCTTTCACTAGGACGTTGGGTAAGCCTTGAATTGATCAATGGGAGAGTTGCAGTATGCGAACCAAGTTTTGGGCGACCACGGCGCTGGCTTTTGCTTTTATAAACAGCCCCGTTGCTGTATCTCATGCGCTTGCCCAAACTCAAACGCCGAGCTCGGTTCCCGCCCCAAGTCTACGCGCAGAAGTGCGGACACCGCGGGCTGTTTGGGCGCATATTTCGGGGTTCGAACGCAGTTTTGATGTAACCGCTTACAAATTGACGGACGCCCAAGGCCAGGAAATTCCCATTGCGCGTGTGTTACCCAATACGGCTTCGCAGACACTCATCGTTCCTGCTATCGATCTAGACCTAATGCGCACCTATTTTTTAGAGATACCTGCTGCAAACCTCAAATCCCGCGTGCGGCCTGACGGTTGGTTTCGTACTTTCTTTTCCAACAAGCCGTTGGGTGCCAATGTCGCTGCTAATGGCGATGCGACAAATTTTGCAATTTTCTCGCCTCGTGCTCAGCAAGTAAAACTGTACTTATATGATACAGCCAATGCTGCGCCAGCAAGTGCCCGCCAGATCATTGATATGGTGCGCGATGGCGACGGGGTTTGGGAGGCCAGTGTCCCACGCGATCTCCGTGGTACTTTTTATGATTTTACCGTACACGGACAATCTGGTCCGGGCATGTTTTTCTTTGAGACCAACCCTGTTCATATCTCCGACCCGTACTCTCGCGCCCAAGTCGAGGCGCAGGGCAAAAGCCGAGTGATGCGGGCCATGTCACCGGCGCGGCCATTGGCACGCGGTATCCCGAAAATGGAAGATGTTGTTGCATATGAGGTCCATATTGAGGATTTCACGCGCCAGCTGCCCGTCTCTGGCGACCTTCAAGGCACGATCCCCGCTTTCACAATACCGGGGCTTAAAAATGCAAAGGGTGAGAAAATTGGCTTTGATCATATCGTCGATCTTGGCGTCAATGTTGTCCATTTGCTGCCCATGCAGGAATTTCTGCATTATCCACAGGCC
>JAYSRI010000294.1:0-9793 GCA_043721175.1 Alphaproteobacteria bacterium | reverse complement strand
TGGTTTGAAGAGCGCCTTGGTCAGGACGATGCCTTAAAATTTTGGCGTTTGGCAGAGGATGCGAAAGCTGATTTGTTGGCGCGCATCGCCGAATTCTCCATTCAAGTTGACTGGCACAGCGGGCAAATTTTTGCGGCACACACCCCCAGCATGATGCGCGCACTTGACGTTGATGCTGACCATATGGCGCGAACTTATGGCTATGGTAGCTCAAAGCGTCTCAACAAAGACGAGACCGCAAACGCGCTAGCCACAAACGTTTATCACGGCGGCTGGCGCGACCCCCATGCTGGTCACCTCCACCCTCTCAAATTGCTGTATGGCTTGGCAGGGGCCGCCAATAGCCTTGGAGCCAAACTTTTCGAAAACACCCGCGCGCTGTCGGTATCGCAGTCGGGATCCAAAAGGGTAGTGCATTGCAGCGCTGGCACAATCACAGCAGACCATGTTTTGCTGTGTGGCGACGGCTATCTGGACGGCATTAATAAGGATGTTGAAGCGCGGGTTTTGCCGATCAGCAGTTTTGTGTTGGCAACGGCACCGCTCACCAGCGACCAAGCCGTCCTGCCAAACAATGACAGCGCCATGGACACGCGCTTTGTGGTCAATTATTGGCGCAAAAGCGCGGACAATCGACTGATTTTTGGCGGTGGTGAAAAATACACGCCTGGATGGCCTAAGGATGTGAGCGCGTTTGTGCGTGCCAATATGGTCAAAATTTATCCAAGCCTAAAGCATATTGAAATCACCCATGCGTGGGGCGGTGCTTTGGGTATCACGCCCACGCGTCTGCCATTTTTGCGTCAAGTGGGGACCGGCATTTTTTCAGCGTCGGGATATTCGGGCCAAGGCGTGGTACTGGCACCCTATTTTGGACGCATCCTTGCGCAGGTGGTTTTGGGTCAAATGAACCAGTATGATCTTGTATCGCGCTTGCCGGTTCCCCACTTTCCAGGCGGCAGAGCATTGCGCTGGCCGCTGTTGACGGCGGCGATGTCTTGGTACGCTGTGCGCGATAAATTGCCGTGAGGATATCATGAGACTTGAAGATTTAGGCCTAAAAGACGACAGTTTGCGGCGCAGTGAATGCCTGTTAAATGGTGAGTGGGTCGGTGGCACTGGTCACGGCGTCGACAATCCGTCCACCGGCAAACCCGTTGGCATCGTTCCTCATTTGGGCGGGCCTGAAGCGCGTGCCGCCATTGACGCCGCCCATGCTGCCTTTCCCGCTTGGGCCAAAAAAACGGCCAAAGAGCGCAGCGAGGTTTTGCGCAAATGGTATGATCTGATCATAGCCAACACCGAAGACCTCGCCCGTATCCTAACCGCTGAACAAGGCAAACCATTGGCAGAAGCGCGCGGCGAAATCGCCTATGCAGCGTCGTTCCTTGAGTTTTATGCCGAGGAGGCCAAGCGGGTTTATGGCGAAACAATCCCTGCGCCAAAAGCCGATGCACGCATCATGGTTTTGCGTCAGCCTTTGGGTGTGGTCGCCGCGATCACGCCCTGGAACTTCCCCGCTGCTATGATCACCCGCAAAGTTGCACCTGCTCTGGCAGTGGGGTGCACGGTTATTTGTAAGCCTGCACCCGAAACGCCTTTGACGGCCTTGGCGTTGGCGACACTGGCCGACCGCGCCGGCATGCCAGCGGGCGTACTCAATATGATAACAGGTCAAGCCGACGTTATTGGCAACATCTGGTGCAAAGACCCACGTGTACGGGGGTTGTCGTTCACGGGGTCGACCGAGGTTGGCAAATTATTGATGCGCCAATGTGCTGACACGGTAAAAAAGCTGGGGTTGGAACTGGGCGGGAATGCCGCGTTTATTGTGTTTGATGACGCCGATATTGACGCTGCGGTCGAAGGTTTGATCGCATCCAAATTCCGCAACATGGGCCAGACCTGCGTCTGCGCTAACCGCATTTTTGTGCAAGAGGGCGTGCATGACGCGTTCGTCGAGAAGCTAACCGCCAAAGTCAGTGCCATGGTTGTCGGCGATGGCACCAAGCCCGGCGTCACTCAAGGGCCGTTGATTAATCGCGGTGCTGTGATGAAAGTGCGCGAGCATATTGACGATGCGCTCGCAAAGGGTGCTACGATCACAACTGGCGGGGGCCTTCAACGCCAAAACACCACCTTTTTTCGGCCTACAGTGCTTGTTGGTGCAACAATGGACATGAAGCTGGCGCAGGAAGAAACCTTCGGCCCCCTTGCCCCTATCTTCAAATTTGCCACCGAAGACGAAGTCATCATCAAAGCCAACGATACCCCCTATGGCCTCGCAGCTTATTATTATACACGCGACGTTGGCCGTGTGTTCCGGATGGCTGAAGCACTGGAAGCGGGCGTGATTGCCGCGAATTCAGGCGCTGCATCCACGGAGCTGGCACCCTTTGGTGGAGTCAAGCAAAGCGGTCTTGGCCGCGAAGGGTCGCATCATGGGCTAGATGAATATCTTGAGATTAAATATGTCTATTTGGGTGGGATCGGGTGAAGGCGCTCGCGGTCCACGTCGCTTGGCCCCTCTGATATTAATTGCCCATTGAGATGACACAACTCATACCAACGGCCAATTGAATGAGCACACTACGAGGAATTGTCATCCCGGCCGTAGCGCAGCGAAGAGCCGGGAGCTCGTCGGTTTTGGCACGAATGGAGCGGGATCCCCGATCTTCGCTTTGCTCGTCGGGGAAGACAAACTGGGGGTGGGGCGTGAGTCCCTTCATCAACCAAATGTCTCATGTAAGACCGTCATTTCCTAGTCAATGTCATAGGGCAGAAGTACCTCGGGATCATCAAATTCATTGCGTAATTTTGCGTCGCGCGTGATCAATGTTCGGCCAGTTGCCTGGGCTGTCGCGACGATGATGGCGTCGGTCAGACTGAGGCGGCGTTCGCCACGCACGGCAACAGCATATTCTGTAATGTCAGCATCGACGTCTATCAGTCTAAAACGCGCTAACATGGCACTCGCTAAGGGTATGTCACGTACCAGTGCCCCCGCCATCACTTCGATAAAAGTGATGGGCGAAATTGCAGCGTCTGGCCACGCATCGATTTCCGCGCGTGCCTTGGTATGGCATCTCAAAGCGTCGATGATGATATTGGTATCGAACAAGGCTTTCACTGAGATCGGCTTTCGTTTTTAGGCGTAGCAAGCCTAAAAGTAGGAAGCTCTTAAGACAAGCTGCGTCAAGAGGAATAAATGAGCCTTTCGCTGCCCCAAAACCTTTCAGTTCGTGAAGCCAAAGCACTAACGGCGCGCGCGATACGCATCCGCAAACTTGCGTTGGAAATGGTCACCCGTGCGAAGGCCTCCCATATTGGAAGCGCTTTGTCGTGCATTGATATTCTGGCGACCCTTTACGGTCATACAATGAACCTGGACGCCGCTCACCCTAAATGGGAAAAGCGCGACCGTTTTATTTTGAGCAAAGGCCATGCTTGCGTGGCGGTTTACGCGACACTGGCCGATAGCGGCTTTTTTCCTTTGACTGACCTTGAAACCTACGGCCAGGATTTTTCGGTTTTGATGCATCACATTAGCCACAAGGTTGCAGGGGTGGAGTTTTCAACAGGGTCGCTTGGGCATGGTTTGCCATTCGGCGTTGGCAAAGCGATGGCCGCCAAGCGCCTTGGCGCTGACTGGCGCACCTTCGTGCTTTTGGGCGACGGAGAAATGGCCGAAGGCAGCAATTGGGAGGCATTCTTGCTTGGCGCACATCACAAGCTCGATAATCTGACCGCGATTGTCGACTATAACAATTTGCAAAGCCTAACCACCGTGGCGGCGACCCTTGGCATGGAGCCACTGGCGGCCAAGGCGCAAGCCTTCGGTTGGCATGTTCAAGATGTCGATGGACACGATCATTTGGCGCTGGCTCAGGCATTGTCTCGCGCATCAATCGCCGATGGAAAGCCAACATTGGTGATCGCACGCACCACCAAAGGCAAAGGCGTTTCCTTTATGGAAAACCAAGTCGCATGGCACTATAAAAATCCAACCGTGGACCAACTCGCTTTGGCCAAAAGTGAGCTTGGCGGCGAGGTGAGCGATGCGTAACGCTTTCATTGACGAATTGGTCACTCTGGCCGCCGCGCACACCAACATCGCATTGATCGTCGGTGACTTAGGCTACAATGTGATCGAACCCTTCGCCGATAGTTTTCCAGACCGCTTTATCAACGCAGGTATCGCCGAGCAGAACATGGCCGGTATGGCGGCGGGAATGGCGTCGGAAGGCTATCATGTTTTTACCTATTCCATCGCTAACTTCCCGACATTTCGCTGTGCCGAGCAAATTCGTAATGATATTGACTACCATAATCTGCCCGTCACAACGGTGGCTGTAGGCGGGGGCCTGACTTATGGATCATTGGGATATTCTCACCACGGCGTACAAGATTACGCGTTGATGCGCACGATGCCCAACATGATGATTGCCTCACCAGGCGATCCTCTCGAAGTACGTGCGTGCTTGCGCTATTTGGTTGCCAACCCCCGGCCTTCCTATTTGCGTATCGGGAAACCCGGCACCCCGACATTTCACGAAAGCGTGCCGGAAGTGTCACCGGGTGCTTGGCTCGGAGTTCGATTTGGCAAAGAGGAAGACTACACAGCACATCTGACAACCGGCGGCGCACTGGCGGTAGCAATGGCCCAAATCAAAGAAGGCCATGTCTATTCAATGCCATTATGGGGCATGAGCAGCAAAGCCAAACAAGCCGATCAGTTTGAAAGTTTTGGTGCTGTCCACAGCTATGAAGATCATCTCCTTGATGGTGGTTTCGGCTCTTGGCTTATGGAGGCGGCTTGTCTGCGTCCCCACTTACGCAATCTCATCACACCTCACGCCTTGGACGCCCGCGTTTGCGGCGTTGTGGCAGGTTACGACACATTGCTGCGCTACGGCGGTTTGATGAACTGAAACTTGCCTCTTTACGGCCTGTTTACCAGCAATACTCTACCCCACTAGCCATGAAAGCAGTCATTCTCGCAGGTGGATTGGGCACGCGCTTGGCGGAGGAAACGTCACTGCGGCCAAAGCCGATGGTGGAAATCGGTGGTAAGCCAATTCTCTGGCACATCATGAAATCCTATGCCCATCACGGGGTCAATGATTTCATCATTTGCCTCGGCTATCGCGGCTTTATGATCAAGGAATATTTTGCCAATTATGCGTTGCACATGTCCGACGTAACAATCGACTTGCGCAACCGCAGCATGAAGGTCCATCGCGACGATAGCGAAGACTGGCGCATTTGCCTCATTGATACCGGCGAGCAAACCATGACGGGCGGTCGCTTGCGTCAAGCTCTGCCCTATGTCGACGACGAGGAGACTTTCTGCTTGACTTACGGGGATGGCGTCAGCGACGTTGATATAAGTGCCTCCATCGCGTTTCATCGCAGCCATGGAAAACTGGCGACTGTGACAGCTGTGCGCCCGTCAAGCCGCTTTGGCCAGCTGGATTTGGACGGCGACAACGTTCAGGCATTCGCCGAGAAGCCGATTGAGGAAGGCGGTTGGATCAATGGCGGGTTCTTTGTGCTCAACAAAGCCATTGCTCCCTTGTTAGGCAACGACAACACGTGCGTTTGGGAGCGTGAGCCATTGGAGAAAATCGTACAAGAAGGCCAATTAAAATCCTACTTTCACGATGGCTTTTGGCAACCCATGGACACCTTGCGAGATCGCCAGCAGCTGGACGCTCTTTGGAACGACGGCCGCGCACCGTGGCGGGTTTGGGATGCGCAAGGCCAGAACCAGTGACCCTTGATCCAGCATTTTGGGCGGGCAAGCGCGTTTTTGTAACAGGCCATACTGGCTTTAAGGGCTCTTGGCTTTTATTGATGCTCAAGGCGTTGGGCGCGGACGTCCATGGTTTTGCTTTGGGGCCGCCAACAACACCAGCTATGTTTGAAATTCTACAGCTCGACCGAATTTGCACCCATGTTATCGGCGACATTTGCGACCGTCCAGCGCTCGATGCCGCCATACAAGCAGCTGATCCCGAAGTGGTTATCCATCTGGCGGCACAGCCTTTGGTACGCGCTTCCTACGATGACCCGATCGCCACATATGCAACTAATGTCATGGGTACGGCACACGTCTTGGATGCCTGTCGTTATGTGGCTTCAGTTAAAACAATCATCGCCATAACAACCGATAAGTGCTATCAAAACAACGATAGCGGCAAGCCGTTTGTTGAAGGCGATGCTCTTGGCGGCCATGACCCCTATTCCAATAGCAAAGCGTGCAGCGAATTAGTAGCGAGTGCCTATCGCGATAGCTTCTTGCGCGCGCGCGGGATCAATCTGGCAACTGCGCGCGCAGGAAATGTGATCGGCGGAGGTGATTTTGCTCCAGATCGGCTGATACCCGATGCAATACAGGCATTTGCAACAGGTCAGGCTTTGGAGGTTCGAAATCCAAATGCAATAAGGCCTTGGCAGCATGTTTTGGAGCCTTTGGTTGGCTATTTACTGTTAGCTCAGGGCTTGACCAATAATGCGAGCTTGGCAAAGGGCTGGAACTTTGGACCTGCCCAATGCGATGCTTGGCCTGTTGGCGAGCTTGCTAATTACCTTGTGAAATTATGGCCAACCCAGGCACTTTGGCGCACCGATGACAGCGAGCATCCACATGAAGCGGCGAATTTAACCCTCAATTGCACAGCGGCAAAAGACGAACTGGGTTGGGTGCCAAAACTGCGCTTGGCTGCCGCGCTGCAGCTGAGCGTGGATTGGTACAAATGTTGGCACAATGGCGGTGATTTGCTGGCACTTTCTAAAGCTCAAATTAACACGTTTCTTGCAATGTAGATGCCATGGTTAACCTCTCCAAGCCCCTTAAGATCCTTATCACAGGGGCATCCGGTTTTCTGGGTGGCGCTGTCGCGCGGCGTGCCAAGCAAGCTGGTTTTGTTGTTCTTGGTGTTGGTGCACGCGAGCATTGTCCGACAATGATCGCCGCGCACCTATCTTATCAATCGCTTGAGTTGAGTGATGATGCCGCCTTGGAGGCCTATTTAGCGGCCAACAAGCCAGACATCATTGTGCATGCGAGCTGGCGCGGCGTTGCCGGGCGGTTCAAAGACCGTAGTGTGCAATATGCCAACATTGTACCAACCAGCCGCTTGATTGAGCTTGGTGCGCGATATGGTCTGCGCAAATTTATCGGCATCGGATCGCAGGCTGAATACGGGCAATATGAAGGCTGCATTAACGAAAAAGCGCCAACAAACCCGACAACATTATATGGCGCGGCAAAACTGGCCGCTTGTGTTTTGGCACGCCAGCGTACTCAGGAGTTGGGCGTTGATTTTGCTTGGATGCGATTGTTTGCCATTTATGGTCCGAGCGACAACCCCCATTGGCTGATCCCTAGTCTCATCACGGCGTTCGCCAAAGGTATCTGCCCTCTGCTGACGCAGGGCCGTCAAACGTGCGACTATCTTTACATTGACGACGCGGCGGATGCTGTTTTGGCGGTTGTGAAGAGTCGGCACGCGCACGGCATCTTCAATTTTTCCAGCGGCAGTGGGGACACTGTACGCGAAATCGTAACGGTTTTGCGCGACTTGATTGCCCCTAAAGTGGAACTTGAGTTCGGCACTATGCCTTATGGTGCCAATCAAATCTTTCACATGCAGGGCGATATTGCAAAATTGATAGCTGCAACCGGTTGGCACCCCAAAACAGGTTTGCCGCAGGGCTTGGCTGAGACAGTTCAAAGCCAGTTGGAGGCGGCGATATGATGTCGCTGTCGGCCCATGTAAAAGCGCGGCCTGAGTTATTGCGCGCCGCCAAATTCCTTTTGGTGGGCGGGCTCAACACAGCTTTTGGCTATAGCGTGTTTGTAGGTGCTCATTTGCTTAGCCAGAATAGTGCCTTGGCCGCAGTGGTTTCGACAATTGTCGGCGTTGTGTTCAACTTTTTGACAACTGGAAAGCTGGTTTTTGGCGGCGCGCACCGTCGTCAATTTTTGCGTTTTAGCTTGGTTTATAGTGTCCAAGTTTGCCTCAACATCGCCGTGTTGGCTTTGGCAGAACGCGCAGGTGTTCACGCCATGCTCGCTCAAATCTTCATTCTGCCTTGCCTTGCAGTCGGCACTTATTTTGCCCTCAGAAACTTTGTTTTTGACCGGCCTTTGGAGGGTCAGCTATGAAAAAGAAAATCTCGATCATTTCGCCTTGCTTTAACGAAGAAGGCAACGTTGCGGCCTGTCACGCTGCCGTTGCAGCATTGTTTTCAGGGCCGCTCAGCGACTATGAGTATGAACACATTTTTGCTGACAATGCCTCCAGTGACCAAACGCCGGGCATTTTGCGCGAGATGGCCGCCGCACACCCACAAGTCAAAGTCATATTGAATGCCCGTAACTTTGGCCCGTTTCGCTCTATGTTCAATGCACTGAAGACGGCAACGGGCGACGCCATACTGGTGTTCCTGGCAGTCGATCTCCAAGACCCGCCCGAGAAAATTGTTGAATTTGTCCGCATTTGGGAGACTGGAATTGAGGTTGTGGCTGGCGCACGTGTCAATCGACAGGAGAGTTTCGCTTTGCGCGTCTGTCGCGGCATTTTCTATCGCATCGTTAACGGCTTGTCCGACATCGATATTCCCGTCAATGTCGGTGAGTTTCAGCTGATCGACAGGAAAGTTTGGGAAGCCGTCATTCAGCATGATGACCATTATCCCTATGTGCGCGGCATCATAGCGTCAGTCGGATTTAACCGCGTGATCGTACCCTACACTTGGGAAGCGCGCCAAGTTGGCATCTCCAAGAATAATTTACCGCGCTTGATTGACCAAGCGATGAACGGGATATTTTCGTTTACCAATGCGCCGATGCGCATGTGCACCTTGGCTGGCTTGTCGCTCGCAGCTCTTTGCATGCTGTACGCTTTTGGTTCAGTCGCCGCGTTCTTAATGTTCTCGACGACAGCGCCTGCCGGGATCACAACCGTCATCGTTTCGCTGTTTTTTCTGTCAGGTGTGCAATTGGCGTTCATTGGCATTTTGGGCGAATATGTCACATCGATTCATGCCCAAGTTCGGCGTGGGCCAATGGTTGTGGAGCGAGAGCGTTTGAACTTTGGTGTTCGCGTTGAGGCTGCACCTGACGAAAACATGGTTCACGCGCTGCAAAAGAAGGCGGCGTCTCTATGAATGTCGTCGCTTTACCACCGCTTCAAGATCTTGACATCGAGCGCCAGACCATCATCGACATGGCCCGTCGCTATTTTGAAGCACAACCCAAGCCCGCCTTCGTGCCGGGCCAGACCTATATTCCCCCATCTGGCAAAGTGGTGGATGGGGATGATTGCGGACACTTGATCGATGCGTCGTTGGATATGTGGCTAACGGCGGGGCGGTTTGCCGAGACTTTTGAAGCCAACCTCGCTGCTAGGTTTGGCCGTAAATACGCCAAACTAACTGTTTCGGGTTCGGCAGCCAATTTGTTAGCCTTCGCCAGTCTGACATCTTGGAAGCGTGGAAAGAAGGCCGTAAAGCCGGGCGATGAAGTGATCACCGTGGCGGCTGGGTTCCCGACCACGATTACGCCTATCGTACAATATGGCTGCATCCCTGTGTTTGTCGATATTGATATCGCAACCCACAATGTGAACGTTGATTTGCTTGAAGCCGCGATAACGCCCAAGACCCGTGCTGTTATGATCGCCCATTCGCTTGGCAATCCATTTGACGCCGTAAGGGTCGCAGAGATTTGCAAGAAGCACGATTTGTTGTTGGTAGAAGATTGCTGTGATGCGTTTGGCGCGAC
>JAYSRI010000293.1:0-3709 GCA_043721175.1 Alphaproteobacteria bacterium | reverse complement strand
CTGTGTGTTCGAAGTGGGGGTGATCGCGATATTGTTCGCGCATGTCCTTATCGAGCCCCAAATGTTCAAAAAAATAATAGCCTTGGAAGATGCCGTGATTGGCAACCATCCAGTGATTGGCTTCAGACACAAACGGCTTCAGGATCGCGGCGGCAATATCGGGGTGGTTGTAGCTGCCCAAGGTGTCGCCAATATCATGCAACAATGCGCAGACCACATATTCCTCGTCCATGCCATCATGATGCGCACGCGTTGCTGATTGCAGAGAATGGGTGAGCCGATCAATTGGGAAACCGCCATAGTCGCCATCAAGCAAACTTAAGTGCTTCAGTACCCGGTCAGCTAAGCCTTGGTTAAAACCCTTGGCATGGCTGGCAATGATCTGCCAATCGTCGCGCGTACCGGCGGTCATGGCTTTGAATTGTGCGCTTTGTTGGTGGAGGTCAGATTGGTTGCCGTCAGCCATATTTTTTGCCCCAAATTGTTGTTGCGTGAAGGTCGATTAGTTTTGGGTGAAATGCAAGATAAATCAGCCTGACCGTTTGGCGAGCCACACTCCGAGCAACACAAACGCTGCACCCATCAATTGCACGGGACCAAGATGCTCGGCGAGTATCAGCCAACCTAAAATGCCGGCCAGTACGGGTTGCCACAATATCAGAACCGAAGCGATATGAGTTGGTACAAGTCCAAACCCGACAGCCAATAGGCCTTGTCCACTGACATGAGCAACCAAACCGAGAACAAGCAAAGGCCACCAAATCAGCAACCAGCTTTGACCGCTGGCCACTGGTAAAAGCGGTTCCCCCGAAATCAGCACGACGCCCAAGCAAACAAGCGCTGCTACCGAAGAACTGCCAAGCATGATTGTGCCGGCGCCAAAATTCTTTCGCATGCGCGCCACTGCAAGAAAATAAAAGCCGTACCAGACAGACGTTAGCGCCGACAAACCATCGCCTAACAAGCGTTGTGGGTCGCGTCCTGGTGCACCCCCTGATAGCAAAAGTGATCCGAGAAGAGCGATTGCGACGGCAACCCAATAAGCCTTTTTTGGCACCGTTCGCGCGGTCAGCCAAGCCATAGCGACCACCACAATTGGTGTCAGGTTTGACAGGAAAGTCGCATTAGCTGCGCTCGTGCGCACGATACCGGCATGCCAAGTCGCAAGGTCGCCAGCAAATAGTATCCCGGCAAGAGCTAACAATCCCCATGGGATCGGCGCTTTCTCGCTTTTGCCACGCCGTTCACATCCGGCCCAAATGGCTAAGGCGGGTAGGGCGAATGCGAGGCGCCAGAACGCGCTGGCTTGAGGGCCCAGCGGCGATAGCTTGACCATGATTGGTGCCAGTCCAATGCACGAAGCGCCAGCCAAAAGGGCGAGCGTGCCCCAGCCAAGCGGGCTTATTGGTGTGGTCGGCTGTGAAGTCAGCGTTTGTCTCATGTTTCCAGCCCAATTTGCGCACGAACGTTT
Organism: Alphaproteobacteria bacterium; assembly: GCA_043721175.1. Taxonomy (GTDB): domain Bacteria; phylum Pseudomonadota; class Alphaproteobacteria; order Caulobacterales; family Aquidulcibacteraceae; genus Aquidulcibacter. The sequence goes on along the minus strand of JAYSRI010000293.1, from coordinate 2,238 downwards.
TTTGGCGTCATGCCAGTGGCCCGCAAGCTGGCAAGGGTTGCCGATTGATTGCGTTTGGACAACCTCTGACCATTTTTGTCCAGGATCAAATCGTGGTGGCAATAAATTGGCGTCGGTAGGTCCAACAAGGTTTGGAGGATAACGTGCAAGTGGGGCGCGTTGATCAAGTCACGTCCACGTATCACATGCGTGACGCCTTGCAGGGCATCGTCATGAACGCTGGCAAGATGATAACTGGCAGCAAACTCTTTGCGGGCGATCACAGCGTCACCGACAAGGCTCGTATTTACGGCCGTCCAAACGCCGTCGGCTTCAAAGCCTAAAGTTCGCCAGCGCTCTCCTAAATGTATTTGGCAGCGTACGAGCGACAGACGCCATGCAAATGCGTCGCCACTATTGAGTTTTACGGCTTCTTCAGTCGGCGACAGAGGTTGACCTCTGTACGGTGCACTTGCGCTATGGGGAGCCGACGCAAGATCAGCAAGAATATCTTTGCGGGTTTTGAAGCACCGATACAACACGCCAAGCGAGATTAGTTTGTCGAGCGCAATTTGATAGTCGACCATATGGTCTGATTGACGCCGAACAGGGTCTTGCCATTCAATCCCAAGCCAAGCAAGGTCCTGATAGATTGCGGCTTCATAGTCGCGTCGACATCTCCCCGCATCTGTATCTTCAATACGCAGCAAGAATGCCCCGTTGGCTGTTCTTGCAGCGTCAAATGCACATAGCGCGCTAAAGGCGTGTCCTAGATGCAGGAAACCAGTAGGCGAGGGGGCAAAGCGGGTGACGAACATGCTCCATCTATGCCGCTGCGCCGCATCACATAGCAAATTCAACATCAGTTAAAACAGCATTCAATTGTGCTTCTGTCATATTGTCTTGATGGTGAATCGGTTAAGCCTATCATCAAGTGTAGGAGGAAGCCGTTTTCAGCAGCTCGTTTTATCACCGCCACGACCCGTCAGCGCTCTCCTGTCCTTTGGCAATGCGCGCGAATCGTCGGTGCAGCCAAACTTTGGTGCTCCAGAAGGAGGCGTCGCTATGATGTCTGACAATTTGGCATTGGTTGACTTGGCCCTTGCTGAGTTTGCGCCTTTGCAGAAAGGCGCACCTTTGAGCGGTTTCCCAGCATTGGTGCTCAATGCCGACTATCGCCCGCTGTCTTACTATCCACTGTCGGTTTGGTCATGGCAGGATGCGGTCAAAGCCGTTTATATGGACCGGGTAGAAGTCGTGGCCCAATACGACCAAGCGGTTCATAGCCCGAGCGTCGAAATGCGGCTGCCCAGCGTGATATCGTTGAAAGAGTATGTCCATCAAGATCGAGCCCCCGCTTTCACTCGGTTTAACCTGTTTCTGCGCGATGGATTTAAGTGCTCCTATTGCAACTCGAAAAATGAAATGACGTTTGATCATGTCGTGCCGCGTTCACGTGGTGGCAAAACGACTTGGGAAAATATCGTCACAGCGTGCTCGCCTTGTAACCTTAAAAAGGGCGGGCGTTCCCTTAAAGAGGCTCAAATGACTCCGCGCCGTCCACCGCGTCGGCCGACAATGCACGAGCTGCAAGCGATGGGCCGGAAATTTCCGCCCCATCATTTGCACGAAAGCTGGGTGGATTGGCTTTACTGGGACGTGGTACTGGAGGCATAGGCCTTACAAATTGCAACGTCGCATCCTACATCTGGGTCGTGCAAATTGGGCCTTATGTTCCAGTCAAGGAGGAAGTTGTTGAAGCCGCCTAAGTTCAACTCGGCAATTGTGCGTAAAGGCGGTCTTATCGGGCTTGGCTTAGTGGCAATCCTGTTCACAATGCTCCAGAGATTGTTGCGTTTCGGCTTTAAGGCAGCTTATGAAGCTCTGGATCGGCAAAACGAGAAGAATATCAAACAAGGTGCTTTAGATATGGGTAAGCGGCGCGACTGGCGTGATGACGACGATGATGACGGCGATCGCACACAATATCGACGGCAGATGGAAGAAGCGCGTCGTCGATATGAGCTTGAAATTAGAGCGTCACGCGATGTTCAGCGCGAGCAGCGGCGCGCTGTCGGTAAAGTTCGAGGTGCTTGGCGGCTGGCGGCGATTGGTGCAGGCTTGTTCCTGGGCGCGGTGATCGGCGACGCTATTGGCCCGTTGGCTGGCGTCGGGTTTGGCTTGATGGTCGGGGGCTCAATCAATTGGTTTGGCTCTTTGTTCATGGACCGAAATGCGAAAAAGGCTACGGCTATCGGT
>JAYSRI010000292.1:0-3711 GCA_043721175.1 Alphaproteobacteria bacterium | reverse complement strand
CCAAATCAAACAGCGCCACGCCATAGCGCTTGGCTGTCTCACTCACGGCGATTCGTTGGCTTCCACTCAAGGCGTCTACTCACGTGTAAGACACACCAAAGCAACATGATTGTGCAAGGGCGTGCGGGTTAGATTAAAGAACAAAATCAGGCGATTCGATACCACAGGCTTCACCGCCGCTGTGTATGGCGTGGCGTCTAGCATGGGGGTGGGCGGTTCGCAACATTGGTGTGTGCATGTGGATGTGTTGGGGGTGACGGTACCACCCGTGCGAAGTACGTCGCCTAGACGGAACAAAACAGAAACTTTTGCTTGCAATCCGAATCGATTCATGGTGTCAGAAGGTGTCCCGCCGGAGCTGGACGCGAGGATGCCATGAAAATAGTCGAAGCCAGCGAATTTAGAGTTGCGCGCGAACGCCAAGGCCTCTCGATGGAAGCAGCCGCGCAAGTTTGCGATGTAACACCACGGACAGCCTATCGCTACGAAAAGAGCAAGGCACCAGCCATGGCCATCCAGTTGCTTGATAAAACCAACAGCGCACCTCCCAACACAAGCGAAGAACAATGGTTCAAATTCATCGACTTATTTGCTGGCATTGGCGGGCTGCGTCGCGGTTTTGAATCCATAGGCGGATCATGTGTTTTTACTTCTGAATGGGACGCTTATAGCCGCAAAACCTATGCAGCTAATTTCCCTATCGATCACGAGTTTGCAGGCGATATTCGCGAATACTCCGCTGATCCAAGTCGCATTCCATCGCATGACGTGCTGTTAGCAGGGTTTCCGTGCCAGCCTTTTTCTATTGCTGGCGTATCTAAAAAGAACTCTCTCGGTCGCCCTCACGGCTTTCTCGACGATACTCAAGGTACACTTTTCTACGACACGGCTAAGATCATAGCCCACCATCGTCCTGCTGCTTTCCTTCTTGAGAACGTGAAAAACCTAGAGCGCCATGATGGTGGCAAGACATTTGCAACAATTAAGCACGTCTTAGAGCATGAACTTGGTTATCATCTTCAACACCGCGTCATCAGTTCAGAGAGCTTCGTGCCGCAAAAGCGCGAACGGGTTTTTATTGTAGGCTTTCGCGATAAAACAGATTTTGATTTCTCTAGCCTTATTGTGCCAAAGGCAGGAGCAGGCCCCAAACTTGCGAGTATCTTCCAATCCCACAATGAAATCGATTCCAAATACACATTAACCCAACATCTATGGGACTACCTCCAGCGCTATAAAGAGAAACATGCTGCGGCCGGCAATGGTTTTGGCTTTGGCCTTGTTGGCCCAGATGATGTTGCGCGCACTTTGTCGGCCCGCTATTACAAAGACGGCTCAGAAATCTTAGTCGCCCAAGAAGGCACCCGCCCACGCCGCTTAACGCCTCGCGAATGCGCCCGCCTCATGGGCTTTGATGCACCGGATGGCGCGGATTTTATCATTCCCGTTTCAGACACTCAGGCCTACCGCCAATTTGGCAATTCGGTTGTTGTGCCAGTTGTGAAAGCGGTCGCGGCGCATATGGAAGCAGGATTGCGGGCGGCTTTGCATGGAAACCAGAATGAAGAGATTTGCGGTTTGCCGCCAAGTAGGCGCGCGGCTTTAGATGATGTCTTGCGGCGTTATGGGTAAAGATATCGAATGCTGTTTTAGTTAGATATAGCAAGCTAGAAAAGTTGATTATATATGACCACAGCCCGCGGGTTTCTTAGTAGCTATTTCACTGCAGTGGCTGTGAAACAACTTACAAATGTTGAGGCTGACCCACAAACCTCAAATCAACATGAAATTAACGATAAGGCAAAACAACTTGTAAAAATGCTCGGACCAAACGCGCGAACCTCCAAACCTGAGAATCGGCTTGGAAGGTACAAGGGGCGGTTCATTTATATGTCGGGGGAACAAGAAGCTCTTACGGACGAAGGTTTTTTAGCTTGGTACGATTCACGGGAAAACCAAGCCCATCGATCCTCCGAGTGGCGTTTGTACTATTCTTCAAACATGGTCACCGATGCGATGCAGCCGGGGGACACTCTACTTTTAGCATTGCATGAAAACGGCGAGTTGTATTTCATTGTAGCTCCTGCTGGGTCTTCCATCGAACGGCAACTACTTTGGCTTTTTAAGCTTGACCTTACTCCAAGCACGGATCTTTTTTCGCAAGATCAAAAAGCGCTTTCAACATCAGAAATTGATTTTGCAGCGCGGTTTATTCTTGACGAACTTGGCATACTTTTTGTTGAGCCTGACGACGACTTTATTAGCAGGCTAGTAAAGCCGTTTGGCGAGACATTTCCTTCGACCCGAGTTATGGCCGAGATCGCTTGGAAAAACGCGCCAACGCCACCAAGTACGCTCGCCCCTGACGAAGCCATACTTGGGTGGGCTGATTTTGAAGAACGTCTCTTTCGTCGTTTAGAGCGAAATGTGGTGGACGCGCGACTTAGGACTGGCTTTGTGGATGGACCCAATGTGGACGTCGATGCTTTTTTCTCATTTGCAAATAGTGCTATGAATCGCCGAAAGTCACGAGCTGGCCACTCGTTAGAGCATCATTTAGAGCACGCTTTTCAGGAAAACGGTATTAGGTTTCAACGTGGAGCGGTCACAGAGCTTAAAAATAAACCCGATTTTTTGTTCCCTGATCTTCAAGCATACAATGATGTTGCTTATCCGGCCGCCAAACTGACAATGCTAGGCTCCAAAACAAGCTTGAAAGATCGATGGCGCCAGATTTTACCAGAAGCAGATAGGATACCTTTCAAACATCTTTTCACGCTCGACACAGGCGTATCTTTGGCACAAACCGATCAAATGGCAGCCAGCAATGTTCAGCTGGTGGTGCCACGACAGTTGCACCAAACTTACTTTCCAGCTCAGCAAGCGCGGTTGATGGACTTGGAAGAATTTATTGGTTTGGTAAAATCAAGAGAGACTTAACCTCTTCTTCTCCCCCATATTTCTTTATGAAACACCGCGACACGTTACAAATCAAACCAAACAAGCAAAAGGTCTTGGACGCGCTTTGGTGCAGGCTCTGCCGCACGCAAAGCGCTAGTCGATTGTGGGAATGTCTGATTGGAGCCGTCAAGATTCGCTGCGCTTAAGCATCTTGACGGCCCCAATCAGACGGCGCGCTATTTCTGACACGGTGCGCGCCAGTTCGGGCGGGTTCAGCCTTCGCTTAAAGCTACGGCTCGACAAGCGGCTTGTGGGGCCATAGCCGAAGGGCGACGGCCCAAACGTCCCTTGAGGCGTCGGAACTGGCACCTCACAATCGAGGTGCGCTTTGCGTGATGCATAGCTATCACCAAGCGCGTCACAGACTACTTGCTTGGCGAAGGTCAACATGGGCGCTTTGTTTGCTAAACTTGGCGCTGGCGACGAGACCCCCTCCGTCGCTGCGCGCCACCTCCCCCGCTTCGCGGAGGGAGGATAAGCTTGCGTCAAACAATCACGGACTTTACCCCACCTAGTCCGCCACATCATCCGGTGACATCAGGCCCACGCCAAATGGCAAAAAGTCCTTTGTATTGGCGGTCACGATGACGAGGTCATGGGCTTTGGCAATACCAGCGATAGCGGCATCTGCCATGCCGGGGTTGTGACCACTTGCAGCCGCCTTAGCTTCCAATTGACCGCCAAAGGACGCCGCAACCGCATCAATGACAAGAATTTTGTCTTGATAGTTTGAGGTAAGCCCCATCAACC
>JAYSRI010000291.1:0-9823 GCA_043721175.1 Alphaproteobacteria bacterium | reverse complement strand
CCTCCGAGCTTATGCGCTTAGGCGATGAAATTAAGCGTCATCGCGCCGCCTATTATAATCAAGACGCGCCCAGTATTAGTGACGCCGAGTATGATGCGCTTGAGCGGCGCAATCAGTTGATCGAGCAGCGATTTCCGGCATTGATCCGCAGTGACAGTCCGTCAATAACCGTCGGGACTACCGCTACTGCGAAATTTGGCAAGATCACTCACGCTGCACCAATGCTATCGCTTGATAACGCGTTCAACGAGGGCGACGTTAAGGACTTTGTGGCCCGTGCCGCGCGTTTCCTTGGATTTGCTGAAGGCCGCGACATTGCCTGCACAGCTGAACCCAAGATCGATGGCCTGTCACTCTGCGTACGGTATGAAAAGGGCATTCTTATCAATGCGGCGACCCGTGGTGATGGAAGTGTAGGCGAGGACGTCACAGCCAACGTGTTAACGATGCCCAGCGTGCCACGAACCCTCATAGGCGCTGGTTGGCCTGACATTTTAGAGGTTCGTGGTGAGGTCTATCTGAGCCATGACGCCTTTGCCGCGCTAAACCAAGCTCAGGCAAATGCTGGCCTTCCCCTTTACGCCAACCCCCGCAATGCAGCTGCGGGGAGCCTGCGTCAGCTTGACCCGGCGATAACGGCCCAGCGCCCGTTGAGCTTTTATGCTTATGCGTGGGGGGAAACTTCGCAGCCACTCGCAACCACTCAATTTGAAGCGGTTGCTGCGTTGAAACGATATGGCTTTCAAACCAATGCCGATATGGCGTTGTGCGCGAACACCGCCGAATTGGTGGCGCATTACCAGGATCTGGGCGTGCGCCGTGCTGAGCTTGGTTACGATATTGACGGGGTTGTTTACAAGGTCAATGATCTGGAGTTGCAAGCGCGCCTCGGCACCGTCACGCGTTTCCCGCGCTGGGCAATTGCTCATAAGTTCCCGCCAGAACGCGCCATTACAGTGCTCGACGCGATAGACATTCAAGTTGGCCGAACTGGCGCTTTGACTCCGGTTGCACGCTTGCGACCGGTTACAGTTGGCGGCGTGGTTGTATCAAACGCAACATTGCACAATGAAGACTTTATTGCGGGCAGGGCACTTGATCGCGCGACGGGGCAGCCAGTGCGCGGTGGTAAGGATTTGCGCGTGGGTGATCATGTTGTGATCCAGCGGGCCGGCGATGTGATACCCCAGATTGTTGACGTAATGCTCGATCAACGTGGTGAGCAGAGTGTAGCGTTTGAGTTTCCGAAGTCTTGTCCATGTCCGCTCAGAACACTTGGTGTGCGCCAAGGCGAGGGCGATGACGCCGATGTAGTGCAACGTTGCAGCGGCGAGTTTGCTTGCCCGTTTCAACGCCTTGGACACCTTGAACTGTTTGTCAGCCGCAAGGCCTTTGATATTGACGGCCTTGGCCCCAAACAATTGCAAGACTTTTTTGAACTAGGCTTAGTGAAAGAACCGGCCGATATCTTCAAGTTACACGAAAATGTGGAGCAATTGCGCGGCCGTGACGGTTATGGCGAAACCTCAATCAGCAATCTAGTTGGGGCCATTGATGCACGCCGGAAAATTGGACTCGCGCGTTTCATATTTGCTCTTGGTGTACGCCATGTTGGGGAGACAACCGGTGGTGTGCTCGCGCGCACCTATCGCTCTTGGGATGGCTTCAAAGCCGCTTTGGATGCAGCGTCGGCTGGAAAGCCCGGACTTGTTTATCGCGCGTTTGCCGAAATCGAAGGCCTTGGCCCCAAGGCGCTATCGGCTTTGCTTGAGAAAATTGCGAATGGGCAAGTGCATGTAAAAGCAGATTTGTTTGGAGAAACTGTGACCCTTTTGCCGGCTTCGGGCTTGGATTTGTCGGCGAAAACAAAAACGGCATTGGCTCGATTTTATCCTGATTGGCATGATTTTTGGAACGCGGCGTCAATGGCTGCGGACCAAAGACCTTCCGATAGTTATCTCGCGTTTTGTGCCCATGATGGCATTGGCCCTGTGGCAACCGATGCGCTTATCGCGTTTTTCGATGAAGCGCATAACCGAGACGTCGTTGAGCGACTATTGGCGCAAGTCATTCCCGAGGATGCCGAAAAACCAAAAACCGATAGTTCTATCGCTGGCTTAACAGTCGTCTTCACCGGCGGCTTGGAAACCATGACGCGTGACGAGGCTAAAGCGCAGGCAACCCGTCTTGGGGCCAAAGTTGCGGGTTCAGTGTCCGCTAAAACCGATATTGTTGTCGCAGGCCCCGGGGCCGGTTCCAAGCTCGCCAAGGCTTCCGAGCTTGGCTTGCGCGTTTTGACGGAAGCGGAGTGGTCTGCACTGGTTGCAGGCTAAGAAAACTGGTTCTTGTGTTCAAGTGCCACGCGGTCGATTAGGATGTGAAGCGGAAGTGCATAACGTCGCCGTCTTTGACGATGTATTCCTTGCCTTCAAGGCGCATTTTACCGGCTTCCTTAGCGCCACTTTCGCCTTTGAACGCGACGTAATCGGTATAGTTAATGGTCTCGGCGCGGATGAAGCCTTTTTCGAAATCACCATGGATAACGCCCGCTGACTTTGGCGCGGTCCAGCCTTTGTGTATGGTCCAAGCGCGCGCTTCTTTTGGGCCCACTGTGAAGTATGTTTGCAGGCCAAGAAGGTCATAGCCAGCATGAATGAGTTTGTTGAGGCCCGGTTCCTCAAGACCCGCAGCGTCAAGGTATTCGGCTGCTTCTTCGTCATTGAGAGCCGCCAGCTCGGCTTCCATTTGCGCGCAAATAATGACCGCCGTAGCATTGTGCGCTTTGGCATACTCTTCCACTTTGGCAGAAAATTCATTGCCGGTAGCCGCCGACCCCTCGTCAACATTGCACACAAATAACACGGGCTTGGCTGTTAAAAGTTGAAGCATATCATAGGCTTTTTGGTCTTCCTTCGCAGGCACAAACAGGCGCGCTGGTTTACCTTCGTCCAATAATTTCTTAGCTTCCAGACACAATTCCAATGTCAGTTTGGCGTCTTTGTCCGATTGCTTAGCCTTCTTTTCCAAATTCGGAATGCGTTTTTCGAGGCTTTCCAGATCGGCGAGCATGAGTTCTGTTTCGACCGTTTCAAGATCTGCCAACGGGTCAATTTTACCTTCGACGTGGGTGATGTCATCATCGACGAAACAACGTGTCACGTAAGTTACAGCATCACATTCGCGGATATTGCCTAAGAACTGATTGCCTAAGCCTTCACCTTTTGACGCACCACGCACAAGGCCCGCAATGTCGACAAAATTCATTCGGGCAGGAATAATTTCCTTCGATCCAGCGATAGCGGCCAACTCATTCAAGCGTTTCTCGGGAACTGCGACTTCGCCTACATTGGGTTCAATGGTGCAAAACGGATAGTTTGCAGCTTGGGCGGCGGCTGTCTTGGTCAGGGCGTTGAAAAGCGTGGACTTGCCAACATTGGGCAATCCAACAATACCGCATTTGAAACCCATGGGATGTATCTTTCATGTCAGTGCTAAAAGACACGCGGCCTTGCGTGTCGGAAATGGAAGGCCGCGTCATACCCAAACTTGCCTTCAAAAGCACGAAACATTGGCAGGTGGATCAAGGCTCGCGAGCGACCCCCCTTCATTGCAAATTAATCGCCACATTTTTGAAAAGATGGACACATCTAAATGCAAGTATAAATTTGGATTGATGACGCACGAGATGATTGAGTATAACAGGGTACAGACCGAGGTGCACCATCCACGGCTTAATCAACAGGATCATCGCCCATGACCATCGACTTCGCCGCAGCAGCCGATACCGCAAAATCCTTACCAGCAGCTCCCGCCCTAACGGGTGTTCATCATGCGGCTTATCGTTGTCGGGATGCTGAAGAGACGCGCAAGTTTTATGAGGATATTTTAGGGCTACCACTGAAAGCAGCACTGGTCTTTGAGGAAGAGCCCGGGACCGGGCGGCCGTGCCCATATATGCATTTGTTCTTTGAACTGGGCGACGGCAATTTTGTTGCGTTTTTTGATGTTCCCGACGGTGCTCACAGCGGCAAGTTCAAAATGAAGTGGGGCATGGATTTACACTTTGCCATGGAAGCGAGTAGCCATGAACAAATGATGGCGTTCAAATCACGCCTTGATGCTGCCGGTGTGCCATGCTTTGGGCCGATTGATCATCACTTCGTCCACTCGATTTACTTTTATGATCCCAACGGCATCAATGTCGAGATCACATGCCGTGATGCCAAGCACGATGAGATTATGGCCACCGAAAGGGCCAATGCTAGCCAAGTCATGGCTGAGTGGACAGCGCGCACGGCGGCGCAAAAGGCTGAAAATGCAGCCCTAGCAACCAAGGCCGCTTAAGTGGCGACCCTCTATCTCATCCGTCATGCCGAACCTGATGCTTTGTGGGGCGCGCATCCAGATCCAGGCCTTTCTGTGCTGGGGCATGAGCAAGCCCGGGCAGCTGCAAGAGAGCTCTCCAGCCTAAACGTTCTTACTCTGATAACATCGCCGCTGGCGCGTTGTCGGGAAACTGCGGCACCTTTAGAGGCGGCATTGGGGCGCAACGCAATTGTCAATCGCGCGGTCGCTGAAATACCCGTTCCCACGAGTGTGACTGAACATCGCCCGTGGTTGAGCGCTATCATGACTGGCAATTGGAGCGATGCCCATGTTGATCCGACGCTTCGCGTTTGGCGCTCACAAATTGGTGCGACATTGCTGGCTTTGCCGGAAGATACGATTATCTTTAGCCACTTCGTCGCTATCAATGCGGCTGTTGGCTTCGCAAGTGGAGCTGATCAGGTTACGTCATTTCAGCCCGGCCATGCGTCAATGACGGTGCTGTCCAATGATGGCGGAAATCTAGCGATTGTAGCACTCGGCGCTCAAAGCGCTATTCGATTGGCCTAAATAAGCTCAATGAATGGTCTGTACGCCGCGCCCGAGACGCCCTTGCAGCACATCTTCCAAAACGGAACGCAAGCCCCGCCAAGCGTCAGCGACGACGGGTGCGCCTTCGCCTTCCAAGTCGGCAATGGTGCGATCAGCCACAGCCAAAGCACCAATCCCATGAGTGTCCGCCAGCGCCCAAGCAATCTTGGCGAGGCTATCGACGGGTAAAAAATCAAGGCGCATTGGTCATTTCCTTTTAAGCCCGATAGCCTTTCAAGAAACGTGCCATTCAAAAACTCAACAAATATAATGAGGTGAAGCCAATTGTTACCAGCGCCATGGCAATTGATGCCCGCACGCTGGGCAGAAACTACAGGCTATCAAATATTAAATAGAGTAATCCAAGTGCCACAACGCCCGCAAAAAACGTCGTGAAGGGGAATGTAAAATAAATAACCGCCGACAAAATAGTGAAGAAACCAGCTAGTATCAGAAAAATCACAAGTCCACTGACCCATGAAAACCGATTCGCGAGCGCTACAAGGGCAGGGCGTCCCGCTTTGAAATCGCTGCTGATGGCTTGGCTAGCCTCGATAACGTCTGTTGGATGAGTGTCTGATTTGATTTCGTTAAACAGCGTGTGCGCGATCATTTCAGCCTCGTGGACAGCGCTGCCTTGCAAGGCAAAGGCTGTTGCAAAGCGTGTTGCCTTTCGGCTTTCCAGAAAGAAATCATGTCCACCGTCCAAGCTAGCGATCTCGCCCATAGCGGTGTTGATCCATGCAAACCCTGAAAAACCAGAATCGCCAATCTGGAAAAGCCTTAAACGGCCTAGCAACGGGACATAGCCCGGTACGAACTGAAATGCCGCCCCAAAAATTCCGGCAACAACGTCGGCGCGCGCGCGCAAGTTGACGATGCGCTTAACTCGGCCCGCTTTGACAATCGGTTCCCAAGGGAAACGATGGGGTAAAATTGAACCTGCTAGAACCAGATTGTCCAACGGAATGGCGCTGAACCGCTGCAATAAAGCGCCTGCAACAAAACTGCCTTGGCTGTGCGCGATCATAGATACTCTTGCGTCTGGATAGTCAGCTTTGACGCGAACAATTTTCTCCGCCAGCCACCGAACACTGGCTTCCCGACGCCCGAAAATATCAAACAAAAACGAGAAACGAGGGACAAATGGTGGGCTCTCTCGGCTGATCAAAATGTCGGGCCGACTACCAAATAGTGCAGTGACTGCAGCATCGGGCGTCTCCCCCCACAGCTGATTGTCGCGCAAACCATGATAGGCAATAATGACGGCTTTGACGCGCTTTCCTTCTTCAATATAGGCTTGGTTGTCGCGGACAGCCCGGCTGTAGCCATTGGCGAGCAATTCATCCCATGGCAGCGTCAGCGCGTCACTGAATTGCGCCGCACGACGCGCTTGTAACCGCAATTCTTGGTTGGACGTGTTCGCCATGTCCAAAACCGACAAATGACCGCTGGCTTCTATAGTCTGAAACGTAAAATGTGGGTTTGATTGTCCCGCTATCACAGCGCAAAGATCCAGATCATTGTCTTGGGGCACAACCCAATCATCCGAGCCTTGCAACTGGACCACTTGGGGTGCCGATTTGCCTTTCGGCGATCGCAATAAATCGAGCCATTCACTGCGCAAATTCTCAACAAACGGACCACCACGTTCTAAGTCGCGCACAAATTGACCAACGCCCATATAGTCGAGACAGGCGGCCCCCATGGCGACCCATATATTGGTTTGGCGGGACCAGCCGCCATTGACACCGGCGAGGCAAACCACACGTTCTAGCCGCTTGCGCCACGGGGCATCAACGTGGGCAACGCTGTCGTCAAAGCCGCAGCGATCTACACCAAAGCCTTCGCTGGCATATAAAACGGCTTTTCGAACCAGCAGTGCCGAAATTGAGTGAGCTATGATTGTGATTTTCGGATAATCGCTACCAAATTGAGTTATCATACGACCATTTTGAGCGGCAATTAGATTTTCAATTTGCCCGGCTAAGTCTTCAGCCCGTGCGTTGGACAAGAGTGCACCGTCCATCCGAATAATCAACAAATCATGGTTAGGCTGAGCTTCTTGGGCAACGACTGCGGTGCGACGAATAAGGCCGCGCGGGTCGCGAATGCCCGCTACCAGCACTAGAAGCCCCGCAGAATCCTTGGACGGCGCGTCGGCAAATGCGCGCGCCAATAGTCGTGGCTTATGAAACTGACGTGCAAGGCGACCCGTCAGGAATACAACAGCTCTCGGAATGGTTAGCAAAAACACCAGTGTGAAAAAAAGTCCGGTCCATGTGAACACATATCCGGCGAAAAAATCGATCAACTTTAGAAGCCAATCCAGAATCGCGTTGATATCTATCGCCATGTTTCGTGCCTTAGCCTAGTCTTTTGTCAATTAATTCACTGAACGCAAGTGAACATTCCCTGTGATGCCATCACACTAAGGATCGGTACGCATTTGTCGAATCATCTACTGCAAACGTCTCCATCTATGTAATTGCTGTTACTATTTGAGCCCTAAACTGCGCGTTTCAATTGCTCTACGATTTGAGCTAGTTACACCAACATTGTCATGAAACCTCTAGACGCTTCACCCCGCAATTTTGTTGATCACGCGCCAACCGCGTGGCAGCCTTTTTTACGTTTATCGCGCTTTGATCGCCCAATTGGCTTTTGGCTGTTGGCGTTGCCGTGTTACATGGGTCAGTTTTTAGGACGGAGTGGGATTGGGTTTGGTACCTATGACTTGCTGCTCGTATTTTTGTGGCTGATCGGCAGTGTCGTCATGCGAGGCGCTGGATGCAGCTTCAATGACTTCGTAGATCGCGATATTGACGCGTTGGTTGCGCGCACGGCAGGGCGCCCCATTCCAGCAGGCTTAGTAACGGCGAAGCAAGCGCTTATCTGGACTATCGTGCAGTGTTTTGTGGGGCTTATTATACTGCTGATATTGCCAACAGCAGCCCAAATTGTTGCTCTTTTGGCGATTCCCATGGTGGCAGCCTACCCGTTTATGAAGCGCATCACGTGGTGGCCCCAAGTTTGGCTGGGCCTCACATTCAACTGGGGCGTGTTAGTCGGTTATTGTGCGGTGATGGGGAAATTAGATGCGCCCGCCATTTGGCTTTATCTGGCGTGTGTGTGCTGGACTATTGGCTATGACACAATTTACGCACAACAAGATTTAGAAGACGACGCGCTAGTCGGCGTAAAATCCACCGCCAGACTATTTGGGGACAAAACGCGGTTTTGGGTGACTTGGTTTTATGGTGCTGCTTTTGTGTTCAGCCTTTTCGCCTCGCTTTTGGCTGGCGCAAGTGTCGCCGCTTGCCTTGTCGGCGCGTTTGGGACATTGGCATTTGGCCTACATTTGTGGGGGCAAGTACGCCTCTTACCTGAAATCGGGGTTGCCAACGATCCATTGAGCCTGTTCAAATCAAACAAGATTGCTGGGCTAATTCTAGCAAGTGCTTTGTTCCTGCAAGCCTTGGTTGGTTGGGCGGTTTCAGCGTGGAGGCCCATATGAGTAGCCAGCTTGCAGCATTAGATCCAGTGATGGCGCGCTTGGTTGCGACACATGGCCCGTGTCCAATTCCAACGCGAGAAACTCAATCTGCGTATCAAAGCCTTTTCCGTTCAATTGTGTTTCAGCAACTTTCGGGCAAGGCAGCTGGCACCATATTGGGTCGTGTTCTGACATTATGTGGTGACCCAGATAACGCACCCCAACCAGCGCATTTTTTGACCCATAGCGACGAAGCGTTGCGAGCATGTGGTTTGTCCCGCCAAAAGATCGCTGCTTTGAAAGATTTATCGGTCAAGCGCCTCGACGCAATTGTGCCCGATAGTGAAGAAATGGATCACTTACCAGACGACGAAATTATTGCCCGGCTAACTGCGGTGCGCGGCGTTGGGCAGTGGACCGTCGAGATGTATTTGATGTTCACATTAGGTCGCCCTGATGTCTGGCCGGTCGATGATTTGGGTGTACGCAAAGGCTGGAAGATTGCGCATGGCCTTGATGAAATGCCAAAGCCAAAGGCCTTCAAAACTATGGCCGATCATTTACGGCCTTATCGCACGCAAGTTGCCTGGTATTGCTGGCGTGTTTGCGACACGGTGACACCCGATGCTTAAGCGCACATGGATTTTGAGCATTTTGTCTCTAGCGTTGACGGCTTGCACGACGATGCAACAAAGTACGAATGAACCTTCGTCTTTGCTTGCTGGCAATTGGGACAATAGCGCACAAATGGTAGCGGCCCCCCGAGAATTGAAGCGTCCCCCTGTTGCGGGTGGCGCTTATGAATGGATTGACGCCCAATATGCCGCGTTCTTTGCTGTCGATGTCCCGGCACTGACTGGCGACGGTAGCAAAGCCATTTACCTGATATGGCGCAGCGCCAGTCCAACAGGGCCTATTAGCCGACAGCGCTTGTGGGTGTTTCGCAAAGGCGCGAATGGCGCGACTGGCATGGATTTTTATGCGTTCAAGAATCCAGAAATTTTTGCAAGGGCCAACACAGATGCTGGCCAATTCAAATCCGTTACACTTGCGGATTTAACGGCTTACGGCCCAGCTTGCACGTTACCGGTCATTGTGAGCGCAACCGGTTGGCACGCGGCAATTCCGTCAACATGTGCGATCACGGCGAGGTCAGGCCGTCAGATGACCCTATCTGCACAGATCATTGTTGACGACAAGAAGCTCTCATATTCCGAACGGGGAACATTGGAGTCAGGCGCGCTAGCTTTCAAAGTGCCGGGCGGTTCCCCTTATCAATTTTTGCGACAAAATAGGGTACGTCCATGACAGTTTTAGTTCTTGGTCTTTTTCTGTTTTTGGGCAGCCACGCCTTTACGCGACTGCGCCAACTGCGTGACCCTTTAGAAGCGCGTCTGGGTGCATTGCCTT
>JAYSRI010000290.1:0-9825 GCA_043721175.1 Alphaproteobacteria bacterium | reverse complement strand
AAGCACCACGAGCGGCCCTCTCGTGGCGAGCATGACGATGCTGGGCTACCCAAGTGCGCCTAATGGCCAACCGATCTTGCGTAAAGGTGCGAAAGTTGGAGATGTACTTTGCGTTGTCGGTGTGATTGGTGACGCTTGGTTGGGACTGCAAGCGCGACTTGGTTTGCTTTCGTCGTCGCAATACCCACTATGTAGTACATTCAGCCTTGCGCCGTCTCCGCCCCATAGTGACGTAGCGCATGTCATCGGCCAATATTGTCACGCGGCACTGGATGTTTCTGATGGGTTGATTTTGGACGCAATGCGCATGGCTATCGCCTCCGGTATTGCCCTCAATCTAGACCTTGGATTGATGCCGATTTCAGAGGAGGCCCAAGCGTTTGTGCGCGCCAGAAATGAAGTCGACGCATTGCAAGCACTCGCAAGTGGCGGCGATGACTATCAACCGCTAGTCGCTTTAGCTGCGGTTGATTTTGCAGATTTTGAGCGCGCCGGACAGAGCCTAGGTTTACGCGTAACCCAGATTGGGCACTGTGCAGCAGGGCAGGGCGTTCATCTTAGCTATAAGGGGAAACCGATTGCGATGCCGACTTCGACTGGTTGGCAAATTTAGGGTTGCACCAAGATCCATTCGGCTTGCGTTCATATTCGTAGATTTATACAGCCTCCGCTCTGCAACCATATTGGTGCATCTTGGGGGGCTAAGTATATGCGTCTGCTCGTTTCGGTTGTTGCTTTAGTCGTCGGTGTTAGTCACCCTGTTCTGGCGCAAACGGCACAAATGCGCCTTCCTGCGGCCAGCAGTGCCGAAATCGAAAAGAGTATTGGCGAGGCGGCGCGTGGCCTTGAATCCCTGTCGCGGATCATGGCCATTATGGGACCAAGTTTGTCGCGCGCTATGCAAGCTGCTGGTCCAAGCTTGGGTCGTGCTGTAGAGAAAGCGCAACCCAATCTGCAACGAGCGCTACGCAGTGCTCAGCCCGAGCTGAACGCGCTGTCATCGCGTATGATGGCCAACGCGCCGCACTCGGACTCAAGCGTCCGATCAAACGGTCCACCAAGTGGGGCTGATTTGGCGCGATCCATGCAGGCAGCAGCTTCAGGCCTCGAAGGCTTGAGCCGCATGATGGGCACAATGGCGCCGGATTTAGGCAAAGCCTACGATGCAGCAGCTCCCGAGCTTGCCACGGCCATGGCGGCAGCTCGTCCGGCAATCGAACAAGCCATGAAGGCTGCCGAGCCTGAATTCCGCCGGATGGCACCGAGCGATCAAACGCCCGCCAAGGCCTCGCCAAACCCCAAGTCGACAGCAGAAGAGATATAATACCAACGGGCCTCTGAAATGAACACACTGCAAAGAGTTGTTATCCCCGCCGCAGTGAAGCGTAGCGCAACGAAGAGCGGGGAACCCCTGAAATTTGAGCGTACAACCCGATGAGGTTCCCGATCTTCTCTGCGCTACACTACGTTTGTCGGGGATGACATTCTATAGAAAACGAGTTGTTTCATTGGGCCGTTAGTACTAGGTGCATTTTGATCCAATGGGATCGAGGTTGGGCGACGACTTAACGATAGAGGAGGCTTATTTTTCTGCTCGGTGGTTCACAAATGTAAAGGACCTGTTCTAAGGCCGGGGAATTCCTGGTCCTTCACGGGTTGGTAAGCACGATAGGCCCATCTGGTTGCCTGCTGTTCCGGGCGGACAGGCGGGCAGTGGATTGGTGCCATTGGGATTGCGCAAGCTGGGCAATCCTTTGGGCACGGGCACTTCAAACTGGCTAGACGGTCGGCCGTTGCGGCCTTCGATCGGATTCCATTCAGGGCATCTCGCGTCGCGCTCGCGGTTCAAGCGCGAACAATCGTACGTTTTGTCCATCCGTCCCAGCAATGTGTTAGTGTCGCCACGCGGGAACGGTTGACGCACGCTGGCACCTCCGGGGCTACGCGGTAACATGCCCGTTGACCCGCTGGCATTTCCGCCACCTACGCTGCTACCTGCAGCTTGGCTGCCGGAAGCAGCGGTGGAACCAGCGGTGACGCCTTCACCAGCTTGACCAGCCGATCCGCTGCTAGCAGGACGTGATTGTTGACCAGCGGTACTCGGCAGCGCGCCCGCGCCCCCAGCACCTTGCCCCAACGGTCCTTGAGGTCGTGAAAGTGATGTAACACCGGCGCCGCTTGGCGGATTTTGCAGCGGCGCAGGTGCGCCAGATTGCACCTCTGGTAGCGCCAAATCAGTGGCTCGGATCCGTGGCAGCTGAACCTTCGGCAACGGTGCCTTGGTGTTGGGGATCGTTAGTGGCTTTGGGGCAGGACCAGCAAATGGTGGCGGGGCCGACAGTTTTCGTTGAATTGCCGCAGATGCCGCCGAGGTCGGCATCGAAGCAGGAGCAGGAGCAGGAGCAACTGGGGCGGGTGGTACTGTGGCGAAAGTTGGTGCACTAACTTTGGGTGTCGGTGGAGGATTTTGAACGACGGGTAGGGTAGGGGTAAGCGTTGGCCGGGGCGAAATTGCAAGCGTTTCCAATGGCTTTATCGCGGGCACTTGTTTGAGTTTTAATTTAGCACCATTGATCGAGAGTGGATCGGCGTCTGGCAGCGCAAAGTTAGGGGCAATTGGGGCTGTTTTCAGTTGAACAGGCTCTGGATTTGGTAATAAAATTGGGCTGGGTGTTGGAGTGGGTGACGGCAAGGCTTTCTGCGGCGGTGTCGCGGGTGCGGGCAATAGTGGTGGCTTGGGCTCAGGCAAAGGAAGTGGCGGGACCGCAGTCGCGGAAACTGGAACCGGAACCGGAACCGGAACCGGAACTTGTTCAGGCGGTGTCCGTCGATCAGTAGCTTTGGGCCCATAACGGCGGTCAAGTGTTGCTTTAGGCGGTAAAAACTCCCGCACCACAGCCTCTTGCTTAAGCTCGACAGGTGCTGAAACATCCCGCAGTACGTCGCCATTCGGGATTGTCACAACGTCCACGACATTGAGTTCAGGTGGTGGTAAAGTCGGTGGGACAGCAGTGAGAACGGCAGCCGCAAAGAACAAATGAACAGTACCCACGCATGCAATCGTCCAATTCGAGGGACGCCAATCCCCCGAATCAGAAACTGCTGTCATTTGATCTTTATATTTTGCCACTAACCCTCAAATGCTTCCTTGGCGCGATAAGTGTTGGTCGAGTTTGGATTAGGTGATCGCTTAGTTGGGGAAAAGTAGCAAGGTGATTTGATGTTGCACGGGGTTTGCGGCGCTTTTGTGCATGAAGGCGGCAAAAATGCCGAGTTGCTTTTGCGTCGATCAGCGCTGTCCTGTAAAGCTAAGGGTGCACAGATTAAAAGGGCAGCACTGGCATGCGGATATTATTGGTGGGATCAGGTGGGCGCGAGCATGCTTTGGCGTTGGCGCTGAAAAATAGCGCATCAATGACGCACTTGATCGCTACACCGGGCAATCCGGGTATTGCATCACAGGCACAGCTGCGTGACGTTAAAGTCGATGATGTGGTCGGATTGGTGGCGCTCGCGGTTAGTGAACAAATTGATTTAGTTGTCGTCGGTCCCGAGACCGCGTTGGCGGCAGGATTGGCCGATGCGCTGGCTACCAAGCAGATCGCGTGCTTTGGCCCCAGTCAACGCAGCGCCCAACTTGAAAGCTCAAAGAGTTTCACCAAGCGTCTGTGCGCAGCCAATAATATTCCGACTGCCGCCTTCGAAGCCTTCACTCACGCAGCACCTGCCATCGCGTATCTGACAAGTCTTAGCCCGCCTTACGTTATCAAAGCAGACGGCCTCGCCGCTGGAAAAGGTGTGGTTATCGCGCAAAACTTGGCAGAGGCGAAGGAAGTTGTAAACGATATCCTCGGCGGACAATTTGGCGCAGCGGGTGCGTCTATTGTCATCGAAGAGTTTATGACAGGGACCGAGGTATCGTTCTTTGCTCTATGTGACGGCGAACGCACGATGTATTTTGGCTCGGCACAAGACCACAAGCGTGCGTTTGACGGCGACAAGGGCCCCAACACGGGTGGGATGGGCGCGTTTTCACCGACCCCTTTAGCCAGTCCAGGCTTCGTTCAAGAAGTTATGGAAACTATTATTGAGCCAACTGCCAAAGCCATGAAATTGAATGGATTACCGTTTGTCGGCGTCCTGTTTGCAGGTTTGATGGTCACAGCCGATGGGCCAAAGTTAATTGAGTATAATGCGCGATTTGGTGATCCGGAGTGTCAGGTATTGTTGGCGCGCTTTGAAGGCGATTTGGCAGCAATTTTAATGGCTTGCGCACGCGGTCGGCTTGACCGTGCACCTAGTTTTTCGTTGTCACCCAATAGCGCGGCACTGGTTGTGCTTGCGGCACAGGGCTATCCGGATAATCCCGTTACAGGATCTGTGATACGCGGAGAATTGCGCGCAAACGCTATCGAGGGTGGCTTGTTGTTGCACGCTGGCACGAAGCGCGACGACGATGGCAAATTACGCAGTGTCGGCGGTCGGGTACTCAACGCGGTCGGCGTCGGAGCCACAAAGCAGCAAGCTGTTGCACGCGCTTACCAAGTTGCTGACGCGATTGATTGGCCTCTCGGTTTCTGTCGGCGAGACATTGGTGCAGAGGTCTAGTGCGTCGGCCAAGTAATTTCGTTTTGACCTGAGCCAAGGCCGCGCTAGTGTCGCTCGCAAATCCGAACAATAAGTCAGGGAAGCGCACAAATGAGCGACGTAAATGCCGACATCTTCTCAGGCACCAAGCCTGTTGACCCACGCTATGCGGTTGACGAGGCAGCCCTTGTTTCTTGGATGAATGCCAATGTTGAGGGGTTTTGTGGGCATTTTGACATGCGCCAATTTAAGGGCGGTCAATCGAACCCGACATATCAACTCATAACACCCAAACAAAACTATGTCCTCCGGCGCAAGCCACCCGGCAAACTTCTGCCGTCAGCCCACGCGGTGGACCGCGAGTTCGCCGTTATTTCGGGGCTTTATCCAACGGGTTTTCCTGTGGCAAAGCCTTTTGGTTTATGCTTGGACGAGAATGTTATTGGAACGATTTTCTATGTAATGGATTCAGTGGAAGGTCGGATACTTTGGGATGGAACTTTGCCGGGTTGTTCGCCAACCGAACGATTAGCGATTTACACGGCCAAAATTCAGACACTCGCAGCGCTTCACAATACTGACTATGAGGCTGTGGGCCTCCAGGGTTTTGGCAAAGCGGGTTCATATTTTGCACGTCAGATCAGCCGTTGGACCAAGCAATACCAACTATCCGAGACGTCAAAAATTCCACAAATGGACCGCCTTATAGAATGGTTGCCGACGTCAATTCCCGATGGCGAAACCACAAGTATTGTTCATGGCGACTACCGGCTCGACAATATGATTTTGCACCCAACCGAACCGAAAGTGTTGGCTGTTCTGGATTGGGAGCTATCGACACTCGGCGATCCGTTGGGTGACTTTACCTACCATCTGATGAATTGGGTGATGCCAGCTGGCCAGCGCTCTGGATTAGGCGGACTTGATCTAGGGGCGTTGGGGATTCCCAGCATGGAAGCCTATACACGCCTTTATTGCGACGCCACTGGCCGTAACGGAATCGAAAACATCGACTGGTATTTTGCCTATAATTTGTTCCGTTTAGCAGGCATTATTCAGGGCATTGTTGGCCGGGTACGAGATGGCACGGCCGCTAGCGACCACGCACGCGACAATGTGGACCGTGTTCTACCGTTGGCGCTATCCGCTTATGATTTTGCTTTAAAGGCGGGGATGACTACTTAAAATTCATGTGCAAAACGCCGATGAAAAAGCATTGCTGACGCGGAAATATAAATAAATTATTATGATAATCGTCACTATCTTAGATGCTGCTGGGGGAACAGTAGCGTGTGGTCTGATCGAAATATAGCGTCACGGGATGCACCTAAGTTCGCTGCACTGACTGTTTTGTTGGTCGATGATCATCCTAATATTCGCTCGATACTCACAACTATTCTCAATGGGCTCGGCATAACCAAAGTCACAGCAGTTGATAATGGGCAGTCAGCTCTCGTACAGCTGTCAAATACCAAATTTGATCTGTTGATTACGGATTTCAACATGCCCGGCATGACAGGCCGTGATCTGGTTCGCACGATCCGCCGCGATGCGCGATCTGTGGTGCCAGTTTACGATTCACGTATCCCGATATTGATGATCACCGACAATATCACGCGTTCGGTTCTCAATGAAGCGCGCGACATTGGCATTGACGAAATCCTTGCAAAGCCATTTTCGGCCTCATCTGTTTCAGAACGCCTCAGCGCCGTACTTAACAATCGGCGGGATTTTATTGTTTGCGAAACCTACATTGGCCCGTGTCGTCGGCGCGGTGCCAATCAAAGCTATAAAGGCCCAATGCGCCGCGATACGGATCTCGATGAGCTGCCACCACTTGAAATCGAGTACGAACGCCTCTTGGTTTTGGAGGAAGCAAAGTCGTTGTGCCGGTTTGCAAAGTTCGGTGCTCGGTTGGGTGTGGCGGAATGCGAGTCCGTCATTGCGACCGCTATCTCGGTTTGTCAGCGCGCCAATCGGATGCGTGATCCAATTCTCGAACGCGCGGCAAATTCTCTCGTCAGATTTGTCCAAATAGCGGCGTCTAGTGCGCTCGTCACATCCGATGTCGTACAGGTACACGGGCATGCCATTATCGAACTACTCGATGTTAGGAGCCGCGACGAAACCATGACACAGCGTGTTTTGTCAGGGCTTGAAGCAGCGGTGGACAAGCGTCTTCATAGCCACTCTGCCGCCTGATGTGTCGGTACTTTTTAGTAGGGAAAATTTGACTGGTACTCTGACAAACAGCAATATTGCCTTTTCCCCTAAAACATCGCTAAAGTTCTTTCAATGACAATCGCAATTTTCACCAAGGGCCAAAGTAGCCCCAGTCTGCTCCAACTCGAAGATGGATTTGACCTGCAAAGCGATACGATTTTGTGGGCAGATTTGGTTTCACCTTCAGCGGAAGAAGAACGTGCGATCGAGGAACGGTTTGGCATAGATGCGCCGTCTGAAATCGAACGCGCCGCACTCGAAGAGTCTGCCAGATTTTACCAAGAAAATGGTGCCCTCGTCATGAACACAACCGTCATGGCGCGTACGCATCCCGAAGTCAGCCCAAAGGCGCTATTAAAGACTGGCTTCATTCCACACCAACGTCAGATCGTCAGTTTTTTCCTGACGAAAGAAACACTTATAACGGTTCGCACCTGTCCCCTGCGCGCATTTGAAGTCAATGAAGGGCGGGCCTCGGCAGATTTGTCTGATGATAGAACTGGCGCAGATGTGCTGGCTTCTCTGGTTGAGAGTCTTGTTGAACGCGCCGCTGACTATTTGGCCACGACAGCAAATGAACTTGAAGATCTCAATGTCAAAGTGCTCGTTGGCCACAAACATGTCAGGCTCGAAACCATATTGAGGCGGCTGGGCCAAATGGGCGCTGGGGCAAGTCAAACCCGCGATAGCTTCGCCAGTCTTTCCCGTATGGTTCGTTTTGCCATTGGCCACGCTGCGGGGTTTGGCCTTCCAAAAGCGCGCTTGACTCGCTTGGCGACCGACATTGATACTTTGCAGCGCCAATCAGAAGCATTGAAAATGGATCTGACGTTTGCGCTTGATGCGACACTTGGGCTAGTCAGCGCACGCCAGAACGATACGCTTAAAGCAATGGCTGTGGTGACTTTGATCTTTGTGCCACCCACATTAATTGCCTCGGTTTTTGGCATGAACTTTGAAGCCATGACAATTTTCAAAGACCCTTTTGGCCCTTGGTTGGCCGTGGGTGGGATGGCGCTATCATCCTTGTTAATCGTCTCAATTGCGAGGCTGGGGAAGTGGCTTTAGATTTTCGCGACGCATAAACTCTGCATTAAAGTGTTAGATCACTTTGCGAGAGCAAGGCTTCATCAGCACCAGAAAGGAACGAATTATCGAGCGCGCCTTTCGCCAGCACGGGATTAAAAAAGATGGCAAGGTTCTGCTATTGCAGTAACTTTGCTCTCGCTTGGGTACAGGCCTCTTCGGTTAGGGTCTTGGCTGAGCAAAGTTTTTCTAAAGCCTTTATGGCTTCAACCGTCGTTTGCGCTTGCGTTGCTAAGCTGGCATTTTGTGTTGGCTGGATTGGTGTTATCGAGCTGCTAGCCGCCGGCAACATCGCAGCAGCCATCGCATGTGTTGAGCTGATTGCATCGTTTGGCTTGAATTTGTCAAACGCGCTAGCAGCCTGTCTTTGCGCCTCTAGCGCGCTCGGGGCGTGGACAAAGAATATTGCCGCAGCCCAAATTCCCAACATGAGAGTGACTGCCTTGAACAAGTTAGGTACGAAATTAATCGTCAAGGATGTGATTAGGATCAGGGTTACGAGAAACATCCAGCCAATTGACAGACCAATGACGTGGCAAAACCAAAATGTTAATACACCAAATGCGAAGATAGTAAAGAATTTTCCGAGATTACCAGACATTTAAGCCCCCAAAAGTGAAAAGAGCGCTCCACATCAAGAGACGCGACTTCTAACAAATAGTCATTTTTATTTAGAAAAAATAGCTAAGTTGCGCGCGCCTTAAAAAGTTACGCATTGGTAGACTATAATACCTTTCTTGAAACTCACAAGCGATAAAACGATATTTGGGGCAAATATATGTCAACGATCACAATTTTAGTTGTTGTCGCCAATCAGTAAAAAGTGTCGTGGCGAAACCACAAACTCTAATCCCACGCCTATCGAAGTTTGATACAGGGGCGGGGCAAGGCCATCGGAGTTGACGGGGTTTCCGAAAAGCAGACCGGCCGTTTGTGCGAATACATTGTCACGCAAAGTTACGCATTTTTGGGTTGGTAGTTAGCGGGCGAGTTGCACAATTTGTGACTGGATTATGCACACGCCCCCGAGCATCAGGTTACCATTCAACTTGCCACTGGGTCACAGGGGCAGCACCGCCATTTTGACTTTCCAATTTACCGTAGTTCCGTGCATGGGCACCGACATAAATGTTGCGCAAAATTGCTACTCCTAATAGGCGCACAATTTTTCACTTAACGCCGCACCCAAATCTGCGCATTGCTGAACCTTGTACTGTGTGAATAGCTCTCTGTTTCAAATGAGCCTTGGGACAATACCGCGCGACAGCTGTAGCCGTTATTCTGATGTATTGTATACCTGCAAGAAACTGGCGGACCAATTGGGAGCAAGTTCGAATCGATAAAGTTCGCAAGCGCGACCACGCGCCGACGCCCATGCGTCGCTCCAGCGGAGCGAAGCCATAAAACGGCGACAGCGTGAGCTAAATGAACTGGCGGAGGAGGAGTCCGCCTCAAATTTTCTCTAACTTATTGTTTTAATGAATGTTAACGTTCAAATAAATATTTCGTTCCCACATTTTTTCCCACATCGTGCGAAAGTCACCCGTGTTTGGCTATGCCGCCTTGGGCTTGGCGCTTAGGCTGATATTCATTGCACTTAAGACCGATAGGAATGTGGACAGGGTAGGATTGGCACCTTCACCAATGGCCTTGTAGAGCGTGCCACGTGACAAGCCCGCGACCTTGGCTGTGTCACTCATGCCGCGCGCACGGGCAATTGTGGCAAGTGCGTGGGTAACATCATCGACTTCCCCTGTTTCGAATGCCGCCGCGAGATATTCGGCAATATCGTCATCAGTCTTGAGATAGTCGGTGGCGTCCCAAGGGATGGTTTTCGCAATTGAAGTCATATCTCAGTGTCCTTTGCTAGTTGCTTGGCTTTCACAATGTCGCGGGCTTGGCTGTCTTTATCGCCACCGCATAGAAGCA
>JAYSRI010000289.1:0-3721 GCA_043721175.1 Alphaproteobacteria bacterium | reverse complement strand
TTTCAAAAGGTACCAAGGACGCAAATCATACCGCGATTGTGCGAGGAACATTTGACGGCACTCGCCTCAATAATGTGCAAACCGTGTTTGATGCTTTTCCTGAGCGCAATACTGACGCCCATTTTGGTGGGCGCATGTTGTTTATGCCAGACAAGACGTTGATCCTCACGCTCGGCGATGGCTATGCCTTTCGAGACAAAGCACAAGACCTCGGCAGCGATTTGGGCAAGATTGTAAGGCTCACGGATACTGGCCAACCAGAACCGAGCAATCCGTTTTTCGCACAGGCTGGTAAGCGGCCTGAGATTTACTCATATGGTCATCGAAACGTCCAAGGCATTGCTTTTGATAGCGCAACCAATACCCTTTATGAACATGAGCACGGACCAAAAGGTGGCGATGAAATCAACATTATTGCACCCGGCAAGAACTATGGCTGGCCGGTCATTACTTACGGTGTGGATTATTCTGGCGCGCCGATTAGCCTCAAAAACAAGCAAGAGGGAATGGAACAACCGATCACATATTGGGTACCTTCAATTGCGCCATCAGGGATGGTTTTTTATACTGGGGACATGTTCCCGGCATGGAAAGGCGATCTCATTGTAACAGCGCTAGCTGGTCAACACGTACGGCGGGTCAATTTAGAGCGCGGTGTTGTGGCCAGCCAAGAGACCTATTTAACAGATCGTGGCGAGCGATATCGTCAAATCGTGCAAGCATCCGACGGCTCGCTTTTAGTACTAACAGATGACGACAACGGTAAAGTCCTCCGATTGACGCCGGGTTGATCGATAATGTTCTCACCAACTGAAACCCTCGCCTTTGCGCACAAATTGGCGGATGCGGCTCGCGTTGCAATATTGCCCTACTTTCGGTGCTCACCGCATATCGAGAACAAGGCGACTATTGGTTTTGACCCTGTGACGCAGGCCGATAAAGCTGGCGAACTTGCGATGCGGGCACTCATTCGTGAACACCGCCCAAATGATGCGATTATAGGCGAGGAATTTGAAGATCAGACAGGCAATTCAGGATGGACTTGGGTCCTTGACCCGATTGACGGCACACGCGCTTTCATTGCGGGCACAACAACTTGGGGTGTTTTGATCGGTGCGCGACACAATGGAAAACCGAGCGTCGGCATTATGGATCAGCCCTTTGGCGACGAACGTTGGGCTGCTTGCCCAGATCGTGCATTTTGGTCACGGGGACGCGCTCGGATACCAATAATGACCAGGAAAGACGTGGCGCTAGGCGATGCCCTTTTGGCCACAACCGATCCTTACTTGTTTGAAGGGCAAAAGTATGAGCGCTTCAAGGCTTTGCGCAATGCAACGCGTCTCACGCGATATGGACTTGATTGCACAGCTTACGCTTTACTTGCCAGCGGTCATATTGATTTGGTTGTCGAGACAGACCTAAAGGATGTGGATATTGCAGCACTCATCCCGATTATCGAAGTTGCCGGTGGTATTGTAACCGACTGGCAAGGGCGGCATAACCCTGAAGGCGGCGACATTATTGCAGCGGGATGCCCTGCCCTGCACGCCAAAGTGCTCGCGATGATGGCCGGATAGCCAACAGTTTAAGCGGCTTGGGATACAACTTTATTACGGCCACTACGCTTGGCAACATAGAGTGCTTCATCGGCCCGTTTGAGCACAATGTCGGCATCCTGCTCATGTGGCCCTGCAATCGCAACGCCAACCGAACAGGTGACCTCAAGGCGATCTCGCGCCAGTCCTATAACAAAAGGTGATTCCTCAACCGAGGCACGCAACCGCTCGGCAATCATTTGCGCATCATCTGCATTGGTTTCGGGCATAATGACGACAAATTCTTCGCCACCAAACCGGCACGCCAAATCACGCGGACGGAAGTTAGACGCTAAACGGGCCGCAAATTCACGGATCACATCGTCACCGGCGTCATGACCAAACAAATCGTTGACGCGCTTAAAGTGGTCAATATCGGCAATCAAAACCGATACCGGCGGGCCACCGCGAGACGCTCTCGCCAGATGAGCCTTGAGTTGGGTTTCCATGTAGCGACGGTTATGCAGCCCGGTTAGTTGGTCTGTCACAGCCAATTCCATGCTGGAGTCCACCGTTGAACGCAGCTGATCGAGGTGGCGCTTTCGGCGCACCAATGTGCGGGTTCGCAGCAACAATTCATCATCATCTATCGGTCTGTAGATAAAATCATTGACGCCAACTTCTAGCGCTTTGAGGGCCTTGAGTTTGTCTTCTACTTCACAAACGGCCAAAATTGGCAAATTTCGCGTGCCCTCTTGGCTGCGGACGTGAGCAGCTAAACGCAAACCGTCAAAGCTCTGTGCCGAGACTGAAATGATCATCAGTTCCACACTTGTTTGCCCCATAGGCCCCAGAGCATTGGCATCTTGCATCATCATTGGCCGCTGCTCAACTTCGAGCGTGCGCTTAATACGGGCCGCACGACGCGGATCATCTTCCACAATCAAAATACGCGCATTGGTGCCGATATCGCGCGACATGGCCCCCTCAATAACGCCCATACGGCGCCCTGCCGCTTCACGCAGACGCAACTCGTCAGCAACAGCCTTAAACCGCGCGAGCGATTTCACACGCGCTAACAACGTCACATCATCAATTGGCTTGGACAGGAAATCATCAGCGCCAACCTCTAGCCCACGCACGCGGTCTTCACGTTGATCTAGTGCGGTCACCATGACAACCGGAATATGGCGCGTCGCAGGATCTTCTTTCAGGCGTTTGCAAGTCTCGTAGCCATCAAGGCCGGGCATCATGACATCGAGCAGGATGACATCTGGATTTTCGGACAACGCCTTAGCAATCGCTGTTTCGCCAGAATTTGCGGTTAATACAGTATAATACTCATGTTGTAGTTTAGCTTCCAACAAGCGGACGTTGGGCTCAACATCGTCAACAACCAAAATACGTGCGGTCATGCTGTCCGCCCCTCAGCCAATGAACTTGCGAACGGCGCCAATGAAGGACGCGACAGAAATAGGCTTTGACAAATAGTCCTGACAACCGCCTTCGATGAAACGCTCCTCATCGCCACGCATGGCAAATGCCGTCACCGCGATGATGGGGATGCCAGCCAATTCGTCATCAGCCTTCATCCATTGAGTAATATCGAGACCGGAAACTTCGGGCAGTTGGATGTCCATTAGAATCAGATCGGGCTTTTCAGAACGAGCGAGATCAAGCGCCTGCAAACCATCGCGAGTCTCAACAGTGCGATAGCCAAAAGCCGTTAAAAGGTCGCGGAACAAGCGCATATTAAGCTCGTTATCCTCAACAATCATGACGGTTTTGCGCGGCAAAGGCTCGCCTACCGTTTCATCCCCAGCTATTGTTGCGATGGCACCAGCCATACGACGCTCCGATCCAATTGCGCAGAGTGACCCCACGCTTGATCTGTGCTTATATAGCAAGGGGGTTAATCGAGCCTTGCTAAATTTTTGCCGAGATTGTTTTACAGAACAAAAAGTGCACACCAGTGCAGTTTTGCAAAAGTGCACCGCATGTGGCTCACGGCGGATGATTGCACACCCACGGCTTGAAGCGCTCAATATCGCACATGTGGATTGCGATGCTTTTTACGCCGCGATCCACAAGCGCGATCAACCAGAACTGCGCGACCAGCCCGTTATCGTTGGCGGGGGAACACGCGGTGTGGTGGCAACATGTTGTTATATTGCCCGCGCATC
>JAYSRI010000288.1:0-3725 GCA_043721175.1 Alphaproteobacteria bacterium | reverse complement strand
CATCGTCAAATGTCACAACATCTTCAATGGTTTGGCGCACCAAAATCACGCCTTTAATCACCCAGTAAAGCGAGCCGCCTGCCATGACCTCCGGCGCGCGTTTTGGTGTCATGCGGGTATCACACACTGGACGCGGGTCCAGACCCACACCACGGCGCATGTATTCCTGCCGCTGTTGCCAGTTGGATAAGTCTTCAATGGAGGCTGCGCCCACACACAATTTTACGATATTGATTGCCATGCGGGGAGATATATGACGGGTCGTGCCAAAATACAGCTAGCAAGTTCAGCGTTCAGCGTCGCTTGCGGCAACAGTACGTGCACGCCACTGTGCTTTAATCGAAGCACTGGTCGAGCGACTGCCATCAGCACTCCAACCTGGACGCGCAAACATATAATGAAAGCGCTCGCGCCAGCTTGGCGCACGCTGGACATCGCGCCAAATCGCCACCCATTCGTGCATGGCGATGCGAAACGGATTGAACGAACCAAGGTTAGCAACAATGCCATAAGTGGGGCGGTCATCGACGCGTTCTTCGACGAAGGTTCCAAACATTCGGTCCCAAATGATCAAAACGCCGGCGTAATTAGAATCAAGATAGCGTGGATTGGTGGCGTGATGTACGCGGTGATGACTGGGAGTATTGATCACCCACTCAAGCGGCCCCATTCGATCTATTGCTTCGGTGTGAATCCAAAACTGATAAACGAGGCTGAGCCCCGAAAAGAAAGCAATCATTGGCGGCGGGAAACCAATGAGGGCAAGTGGCAGCCAAAAAACGAAACTGCCACCAATCGTACCTGTCCATGTCTGACGCAACGCAGTGCTGAGATTATAGTGTTGTGACGAATGGTGAACGACATGACTGGCCCAGAACCAGCGGCATTCGTGGCTGATCCTGTGGAACCAATAGTAGCAAAGGTCTTCAAGAAAAAAACAAAGAACAAATGCCCACCAAGCATAACCGATCTCGAAAATCGCGAACTGAGAAACCCACAACGTCGCTGCAATTGAAATGCCACCAAACAACAGTCGCGCAACTGTGTTCCCAAAGCCCATGCTGAGGCTCGCGGCCGCGTCTTTGGCCTCGTATCTCACAGGACAACCAGCCCTAGAACTGTTCTTGGGCTTGGCTTTAGCCTTCGCACGGATCATTTCGGCGATAACGAGCACTGCAAACATCGGTACGGCATAGGAAACGGGATCGGGCAAACTCATCTGACACCTACCTTGTCGCAACCAGCAAACAGGGCCTCAATCGCACTTTGCTCAGCTAAAAAATCGAATGACGGGAAACCAATATCTTTGAAATGGAAATTCAAACGTCCTGCGTCGCGCAACGCAATATCTTTTGGGTCAACGACACGCACAACAGGCGCGTCCCCTAACATGACCAACAAAAACAATCGTTGCGGGTCACACAATATAAGCGCAGACCGCCTATTGCTAGCCAGAAGGGCACGTTGTGGATTTACATTCGCGATGGTTGACGTCAATACATCCGTTGCTGCTTGCAGAGAAGCAAACTGTCCCGCCTGCGAAAAACCCATCAAAAACGCAATGCCAACAAGCAAAGCCGTGCCAAATAGCGCAACGACGACAAGGCTCAGAGCACCACTCACGCCGCATCTTCTTGTGGATTCAGGCGAACCAAAACATCGCCAGCGCGAACTTGACGGCCAACACTGACGCAAATTTCGCCAATTGTTCCGTCGCGCGAAGCCACCAAACTATGCTCCATTTTCATCGCCTCTAGCACCACTAACACATCGCCTTTACGCACCATCGCACCAACATCGCACGATACAGCAACTATTTTGCCGGGCAAGGTTGCCTTAAGTTCATCAACAGCCTCAAGGGCATCGCTACCGGCATCTGCTATAGGAAATACATAATTCCAAACTTCGCCCGCTTCAATAAGAGCTGCTCCATCGGGGTCAACAAAAACAGTTGTCGACATGTCGCTCTTGGTGCCAAATCTGATTTGCCAACCATTAGTGGTGCGTAAAGTCTCAAAGCCACGCCGCGAAACGACGGCGTGATCGCCATCAACGCGCGCGCTCAGTTGAACATCATCACTTTCGACATCAGCTTTGATTGTGCCGTCGTCACCGACAAATTGAACGCTCAGACGGGGTTTAGCGTTGAGGCGCCAGCCATCGACCGCTTGAAACGCTGAGGGCGCGCTTCCCGCCTGACATTCGCGCGCAATCTGCACACCGATTGCGGCTAATCCAGCCAGGCGGGGCATGTTGAGGTCAGCTTTGCCTAAAACCGTCGCCTCATCCTCAAGCAAGCCGGTATGCACGCCACCGCTGGCGAAATTGTCGGCCCTGCACAGTCGAGCAAGATAGCCGGTATTGGTTGCGATCCCCGTTGTGACATCTTTTTCAAGATAAGCCGAAAGTTGAGCAATTGCCTCGGCACGATCCAGGCCATGGGTGATAATTTTTTTAACCAGACTGTCGTAGGCGTCGGGAAAGGTATCACCAATGTCAAAGCCGGTATCGACCCGACCTTGGCTGGAATTCACCAAGCCGCTTATTGTGCCAGACGACGGCATGAAGCCTTTCGACGGGTCTTCGGCGACAATGCGGGCTTCAATGGCCGCGCCGTTCATAGTGATTTGATCTTGGGAAAGTGGCAGTTTCTCGCCACTTGCAACGCGCAATTGCCACTCAACTAAATCAAGCCCTGTGATGGCTTCAGTAACGGGGTGCTCGACTTGAAGCCGCGTGTTCATTTCAAGGAACCAGAAGCCATCGGACCGCAACGGGCCATCGCCATCAGCGACGAATTCAATTGTTCCGGCGTTTGAATAGTTGACAGCTTTAGCAATCTTCAGGGCAGCCGTGGTCAAAGCATCACGAACTTCCTGCGTCATGCCCGGCGCTGGCGCTTCTTCGACTAGCTTTTGGCGACGGCGCTGGATAGAGCAATCGCGCTCAAACAAATGCACCAGATTGCCGTGCTGGTCGCCAAACACTTGCACTTCCAGATGGCGCGGGCGCAGCACTAAAAGCTCTAGCATCACGCGGTCATCGCCAAAACTAGCCACAGCTTCGCGCTTGGCTGACAAGAGTGCTGGAAGCAGCTCCTCAATGCAGTTAACCGCGCGAATGCCCCTGCCCCCGCCACCCGCAACGGCTTTCACCAGCAACGGAAAGCCAATCTTTTCGGCTTCAGACAACAAAGTTGCTTCAGATTGATCCATCCCCCAATAGCCGGGAAGAACGGGTGCGCCAACCTCGACAGCAATCGCTTTGGCACGGTCTTTAAGGCCCATATCACGGATTGCATTTGGACGCGGGCCTACGAAAGCAATGCCGGCATCGCTACAAGCCTGAGCAAAGTCCGCATTTTCGGACAAAAAGCCGTAGCCCGGGTGGATAGCGTCGGCACCATGAGCCTTAGCTGCCGCGAGGATGAGATCACCACGCAAATAGGATTGCGCCGCAGGGCTTGGCCCCAGATAGACCACTTCATCCGCAAGTCTGACGTGGCGCGCCTTCGCGTCAGCGTCAGAATATACGGCAACGGTCGCGATCCCCAAACGTGCAGCGGTCGCCATAATGCGACAAGCGATTTCGCCACGATTGGCAATCAGGAGTTTTTTGAACATTTGGTCTTTTCCAATCCCCAGCCGCTAGCCTGTTACACCCAGCGCAATGATCGCCACGAAAAAAGCCAAAATGACCGTCCACGAAAAAACGCTACAAAACAA
>JAYSRI010000287.1:0-3732 GCA_043721175.1 Alphaproteobacteria bacterium | reverse complement strand
TTACAAATAGGGGTTTCTGAGACTTCATCCACTTTGAAAATTCGCGAAAGGTTATTATGGCATCTCGTATTGATTTTTGCGCGGTCACGCTTGCTACTTGCACATTCGCGCTCGCCAGTTGTGGCCCCAAATACTCTCCACCCAATGCGCCTTCAACAGCCTGTCGCGCGATTACCAAGACACAATTTGATACTGCAATCGCCGTCGGGGCGGCTCATGCTCAGGCGAATATAAAAACCTCTGGCCGCGTGGACATGACAATTGGCAGCGGCGTCAAACAATGCTCATCGTTCAAGGGCAGCAAGCAAATATGCCGTCGCCCGACTGATTTTGTCATTCAATATACGTTGCCAAATGATCAAGTAAGATTTGTAACAATACCCAAAAACCGTGAATATCGGTTAAACATCCAACGAAAACCGATCCCTTGCGAGGTTGTAAATAACTAAATGCGCCCTGCCCCCTCCCAACTTTCTAACCTCCGTAATGTTGGCCCCGCCGCCTTGGTAGACTTTACGGTACTGGGTATTGAAACCGTCACACAATTGGCAACGTGCCAGCCCGCCAACCTTTATTTCGACCTGCAACGCCTAACGGGCAAACGCCAAGATCCATGCGTTTATGATGTTTTCGCTGCAACTATACATCAGGCTCAAACGGGTGAGGCCAAGAATTGGTGGGCATTTACGGCTGACCGCAAGGTGTTGCAGAAGGTGGGTGCTTTTCCGTTTGACGAGCGAACGCATGGATGAAGCCAAACTTGGATTACAACGCACCTCTATTGTCGCTTCGCTTTGCCGGCTTCCAAAATGCGAGCTTGCTCAACTCCGGCATTGACTGCGGTTTGAGTGGGTACCGGACTGCATCCACCCAATCCGCGCGCCTCGCAAATTTCTTGCGGGCTGCGCACGCGTGACGGTGTTTTGCCAAAGCGAACACAAGCACTTGCCCCGTTCGATTTGAAATTCTGACCATCAGCGAGACATGGTGGCGGCACGCCTCGCCATGCTTGCTCGTTACGCGAAAACCCCTCTGCATTCTCGGGGCGATATTTGGGACCGCGTTCGTTAGCAAGCAGCCGCATGAGTTCGTCATTGGACGGGCAATTTATTGGCCGATCACGTTCTTCAAGGCGGGCGCATTCGCGCGCCCGCAACAACGCCAATGTGCTGCCTCGCAATTGCCCTTGAGTGCCTTGTTCATCCCGCGCGCCTGAACGGGGTATTGCGTCGCCGCTATTACCCGTATTGTTTGGCACTGGCGAAAGTGCCGAAGGGTTCTGCGCTATTCTTGGCGATTGAGGCAGATCATTGGTGGCTAACGATGATGCCGGTTGTGGTGCGCGTGGTGCGAGGACATTGGGTGATGTCACCAATGCCGGACGCACATCTGATTGCGCTTGTGCAGGAGGGCTGAGCTTTGGAGTTGGCGGAGGCTTTGATATATGATCAGACCGAGATTTTGACGGTGGCATGACAACAACAGGCGGACGCGGCTTAACGTGCTCACTTGTCAGCCTGATCGCCTGAACAGTGGGCGGCTCTGTGAGAACAAAATTTGATTTTGTCAAAACTATTGCGAGTATGATCAAAATACCAAACAATATGCCGCCGAGACGAGCGCCAATCCAAACACGCCAAGGCACAGACGGCGAAAAGGTGGAAAAAAGAGGCGCAAATGAACGAAACATGTGTCGATACTTTGCGTTCTCGCCCAATATTTCGCACGTTAAATTACTGACATACTTGTGACCAAATAAAGGCAGATTTGGCTCTTTTGACTTGCCCCTTCGCACCACGTTACAAGAGTGGGTGGTGGTAATCAGCTTGGATAACATCACTTTCTTCAAACAAAGGTAATCTCATGGTTTGGTCATTGGTACTTCATGGCGGTGCAGGGCCAACACGGGGTCGGACTTATGACGCCGAAGAAGCGCACATGAGTAATCTGTTGCGAACCGGTGCTACAATGCTGGATGACGGCGCGTGCGCGCTTGATGTAGTCACCGCTATGGTTGCAGCTTTAGAGGCATGTGGGATGCATGTTGCAGGGCGCGGTTCATCGCCTAATAGTGCTGGCGATTATGAATTAGACGCTGCTATCATGGACGGAACAACGCGCCGCGCAGGTGCTGTTGGTGCCCTGCAAGGCTTTGTTTCGCCGGTGAGCGTGGCGCGGGCGGTGATGGAAAAAAGCCCACATGTTTTGCTGGTCGGACAAGGAGCAAACGCGTTTGCGCGGCAAATAGGTTGCGACGAAGTTATCGACCGCAATACTTATTATACCCCAGCGATCAAACGAGTCGTTGAGCCGGGCGAATTGGCCCATGGCACGGTGGGAGCTGTTGCTCGTGATATCGCAGGCCGCTTGGCCGCCGCGACATCAACTGGCGGCTTACTCAACAAAACACCCGGCCGCGTTGGCGACACACCCATCATTGGCGCTGGCACTTGGGCAGATGAGCGCGTGGCAGTTTCATGCACCGGACAAGGCGAATATTTTATGCGCGCCGCTGTCGCAGCGGACATTTCAGCACGTGTGCGATATGGAAAACAAACTTTGTCCGCCGCTTGTGCTGGTGCGTTAGCAGATATGGAAAGCCTGGGCGGCGACGGTGGTATTATCGCTGTTGATGCGATGGGCAATGTTGCAATGCCTTTCAATAGTGAAGGCATGAAACGTGCCGTTGCGACCCAAGCCGGTCGCTTTGAAGTGGCGACTTTTGGGGATTGATAGTTAAATTAGGCGCGAGCAACAAAAAAGGGCCACCCATTAGGGCGGCCCTTTTTATATTCTTCGGAGCTAATATATCGCTCGCAAAATCTGAAACAGATTTTCTTAGGCCACCTAGGCTCTATCTTTTAGTGCTAGATCGACCTGATATGCTTCATAAATGAGGCACGGCGATCTAGTGTTTACTTTGGTGCAACAGGTGCAGCAGCCACCGCGTCCGTCACAGCAAACTCAATCCGGCGGTTCTTCACGTTGGCTGTTTCATCAGCCACGGCTTCGACTGGCTTGGTTTCGCCAAAACCTTTTGCGACGAGGCCTTCTGCCGCTACACCTTTGCCAGTCCAGTAGGACTTCACGGCATCAGCGCGTTTTTGGCTTAGAGCTTGATTGCTTTCGGGCTTACCAACCGAGTCAGTATGTCCAGAAACTTCGATTCTGTGCGCCTTACACGCGTTAGCGACAGCGGTTAAGGTGTTGAGCAAGCTCGCATTATCGCCACCGATAGACGCACCACCTGTCGAGAAGTTGATCGTGCGACCTGCCATTGTGGTTCCAAAGGCGGTGTTACAATTTGCTGCTGTGGGGTTTGCGCCCAAAGCTGCCAATGCCGCACCAACAGGCGTATCGGTCGAGCCTTTCACTTTGATATTGTCAATGATGTCAGAGTTGGCACCTTCCGGCGTTGCTTTAACGGCCAAAGTGACTTCCTTCAGCGCATTGTCCTTGGCCGCTTGGGTATCAGCTTCACCAGATGCGATAACGCTGTTGCCACTAATGCCAAGGGTCAACCACGCAAATGCCGCCTTGAGCTTGCCACTAATACCGCTCAACCACGCTGGAAGGCCCGCAGCGGCAGGAGCAACCGCTGCAACTGGCGCTGCAACTTTCTCAGGAAACAAAGTGCCATTGCCTTTTGTGATCGTTTGGAAGCCGAAATAGGCCAAAGCACCAAGGCCCAAAACGCCCAAGATCGGCAAAAAGATGCTAGGTCCAGCATTG
>JAYSRI010000286.1:0-1501 GCA_043721175.1 Alphaproteobacteria bacterium | reverse complement strand
GATCGGTTTGGAACGACATAAATCACCGCAGTCTTTCAAGTTAAGTCAGATATTATGGATGTTAAAGCACTAGCGTAGCGTGAAGCCACGTCGCTGGGTAGCCCCGGACCCGCTAGAAGCATGTTATGAAACGGCGTTACCAGAAATCCCCGATTGATCATGCCTAAATGCAAAGCCGCTTCGAGTTCGGGGTCAAAGCAGGCGCGCATCTGGTGCGCATTGATTGGCGGGTCAGATGCAAATACGATTTCCAACCGCGCGCCAATACTAACGACACACCAATCGAGGCTTTGTGCAGTGATGACCCGATTTATTGCGTGCTCTAAGGCTTGCGCTGATACGACCATATTGTCGTAAGCCGCCGCTGTCATCACGTCACTTAAACAAGCTCTCAGCGCACCCATTTGAAGTGCTGATCCGGCCAAGGTTGTGCCCACGCCAGAATGTCCAATTGGTAAGCGCGCCCGCGCCGAATCCAAGCACGTCTTCACAGCGTCGCTAAATCCCCAAATTCCGGCGGGGACGCCCCCTGCGACGGCTTTGCCGGCGACAAAAATATCAGGCTCCAAACCAAAAGTCTGGCACCATCCCCCAAGGCCGGCTGAAAGAGTATGGGTTTCGTCAATCAACAGCAATGTGCCATGCTTGGCGGTGAGCATGCGGACGTGCTCCAGAAAGCCCGGCAATGGTAGCACTATCCCGCAATTGGTGAGCGCTGGCTCCATCATGACACAGGCAATGTCGCCTTGACTCAAAGCCATTTCAACGGCGGCAAAGTCGTTGAACGGCACACAAACCGCGACTTGCGCCAGATCATAGGCCTGCCCCCACAATGTCGGCTTGGCGCAGGTTTGGCCACGCGACAACTCGACACCAGCTTCATCGACAGCGCCGTGATAACAACCGTCAAAAACCAGAACTTTGGTCCGCCCAGTAATGGCGCGTGCCGCGCGTAATGCAAAGCGGTTGGCATCACTGGCAGAGAGCGTCACTTGCCAAAATGGCAGCTTGAAATGGCTTTGTAGAAATGCCCCTACTGCTTGAGAATCTGCGGATGGTAGCATCGTCGTTAGCCCGGTCGCAGCGCCTTTACCAATCGCGTCCACAACAGCTTTGGGACTGTGACCAAACATCGCCCCGCTATCGCCAAGGCACAGGTCAATCAGTTCATTGCCATCAATATCACTGACGCAAATCCCTGTCGCTTGCCCAATGACCATCGGAAAAGGTGTCGGCCAGTCTTGCATCCAGTGCTGGGGAACGCCACCCAAAAAACCTGTGCTTTGGCTTGCCCGCTGAGCTGACAGCGGGCGTGCTTTTTGGAAGGCAGCGCGCTCACGCGCCATGAATTTCGCAATTTTGGTTCGGTCAATCACCATTTGTTATAACAAAGCTGGGCGTGGATGCCACGTCAAGGGAAAAGTTCTTCTGACAGAGGCCAAGGTTCAGGATCGCAACTTTGATCCAATGGGATTGAAGCCTAATCAAAATTGGTGTGCCT
>JAYSRI010000285.1:0-3747 GCA_043721175.1 Alphaproteobacteria bacterium | reverse complement strand
CATCAGCCAATGTTTGGCGCACCGCTTTGAGGGGCTGATACTCAGGGCTGTTCCAAAACGCATCAATCGCGGCTTTATTTGGCCAGACCGAAACCACGGTCGACATACCGTTGGGGCGCCCGCCCTCATAGCTGACACAGCCCGGTGCCCGCACCAGATATGTCCCGCCATATTTGGCGATAAGCTCGCCCGTTGGCTTACCATATTCCTCGATAAAACGAGCGCGGTCGTGCACGGAAACGGTGACAATCATGTAGGCAGGCATGGAAATCTCTCTTCATCTGGCATGGGGACATTGAACTCAGGCGTAAAAGATATATCAATTGAATTCTTGGGAGGACGCAAGTGAAACTTTTACGCGCCGCAACTTTGAGCGTTGCCGACATAGACCGATCAGAGGCGCTTTACCGCGATTGGCTTTATTATGAGACAGTTGAAAGTGGTGTACTAGAGGTCGATCTGGCGGCATCTTGGGGTGCACCCAAAAGTGGTGGCCAGCGCTATGTTGTGATGGCACCTAAAAGTGGCGCTGAAATTTATCTGCGTTTTGTGCAAGAGCGCGTCCACCCGGACTATCAGCCGCTTAAGTCCTATGGTTGGGCTGCCATCGAAATTTGTGTTGAGGATGTGCTGACAGTTAATGAAGCGATGCTGAAAAGCCCCTTTACGATCATAGGCCCGCCACGCGAACTCGACGGCATGCCAGCGATCTACCCGATGCAAGTGCAGGGCCCTGACGGCGAGATTGTGTACCTCACTCAAATCCGCGACGATTTGCCGATGTACGATCTTCCCCGCGCCACCAGCTTGATAGATCGCCAGTTTATTCATGTGTGCGCCGTTTCTGACCTTACAGGCACCCTCAATTGGTGTCAGGACAAGCTGGGGCTCAGCTTTGGGCGCGATATGGCGATTGTTTACACGATGCTCGCCAATGCTTTTGGGGTGCCTTACGAAAACAAGTTCACCATTGCCACACTCACCCATGACCGGGATGTATTTTACGAGTTTGATCAAATGCCACCTGTCGCAGGCGCAAGGCCGATATTCAAAGACCATCTACCTCAAGGTGTTGCACTATCGACAATTATAGTCCCCGACTTCGCTGCACGTGTGAAAACCCATGCGGCTTGGCTGATCACATCGCCCGCAGCTCGCCAAGGCGAAATTTACAAAGGTAAGCGTGCTGCAACGATGCGTGGTCCTGACGGCATTTTGTTTGAACTGGTCGAACTATGAAACAGATCGTTTTAGCCCACGCCCTGATGTCCAAGCCGCGTGCCAATGATTTTGTGCAAATCGAGGTCGCCATGCCAGTTTGCGCAGACGGCGGACTATTGGTGCGGGTCGTCCATTTGTCGCTAGACCCTTATGTTGGCTCACGACTGGTTGGCAAGCACATGGGCGAAGCGCCACCGCGCCCTTTGCAGGACGCCATTCCCGGTGGAGCGGTTTGCCAAGTTGTTGAAAGCCGTGCAACCGGCATCAGCTCGGGTGATTGGGTTCATACAATGGAAGCGGGCTGGCGCGAGTTTGCTGATGTGCCAGCCGGTCATTTCCGCAAGATTGATCCTACAATTGCGCCATTGGCTGCGCACGCTGGCGTTTTGGGAATGCCGGGCCTCACCGCTTGGGCCGGCATGACGCAATTAGCGAAAGTCGGGCAAGGTGACATTGTGCTTGTGGATGCCGCTGCCGGCCCTGTCGGTGGCACTGTGGGTCAAATTGCCCGCATCAAAGGGGCCAAACGTGTCGTTGGTATTGCCGGGGGTGCCACAAAGTGTGCTCTTGTCACAGAGACCTATGGGTTTGATGCCTGCATTGACTATAAGCAGGAAGGCTGGGAGCAGGCGCTGAGTGAAGCACTTCCCGAACCACCAAGTGTCTATTTTGAGAATGTCTCGACTGTGATGGCCGCCAAAGCTCTGATGCGGATGACGGCTTATGGTCGCATTATATTATGTGGCTTGGTTGATCAATATCACGCCGTCGGCCCACCACCGGGCTTGAATGCAGGCCTTATTGTGGGCAAGCGGGCCGCTGTAATGGGACTAGTAGTTTATGATTTTTATCCGCGCTGGGATGAGTTTGTTAGTGAAGCAGCACCCTGGATTGCTTCGGGCGCATTGAAGTTTGCCGAGGAACGCGTGACGGGCCTTGAGAATGCACCGACGCTATTCGAACGCCTATTAGACGGCGCTCATGTAGGCAAAGCGGTGGTGAGTGTTTCGAGCGAATAGTTGACCTACCACTTCTGAACAATTTCAACGTTCGCACTGCGACTTTGGTCAGTCGCAGTCCGTCATGTCAAATCACCAATTGCGCGTGGTTCAATTTCGGCAATACATAGCGCCCAAACAGATCGCATTCGCTGGCATGGGGATAGCCCGACAGGATGAAGGCTTCAAAGCCGATGTCGCGGTAAGCGTTGATCTTTGCGAGCACTTGGTCAGGGTCGCCGACAATAGCCGCACCACAGCCTGATCGCGCGCGGCCAATGCCTGTCCACAGGTTATCTTCAACATAGCCGTCGTTTGAAGCGGACGCTGCGCGCAATTTTGCTTGTTGGGCGACACCAGTCGAGGTTGAATCTAGTGACTTGGCCCGTATCGCGGCACCGGTCGCCGCGTCGAGCTTGGATAACAGGCGATCGGCAGTGGCACGTGCTTGGGACTCAGTTTCGCGCACCACCACATGCACTCGAAAACCATGCTTGAGGGTGCGTCCATATTTGGCGGCGCGGGAATTCATATCATCAACCACTGCTTTGGAATTGGCCAAAGTATCGGGCCACATCAAATAGACATCAGCGCCTTGCGCCGCTGTGTCGCGGGCATCTTCAGAAAGCCCGCCAAAGTAAAAATATGGCGCTTGACCGCTTTTGGTCGTGACACGCGGAGGTGCCAGGTCAAACTTGTAATGCTCACCTGTATGCGTGACGTGCTCGCCATTCAACCAAGCCCGCAACATCCCCATTGCTTCCAGCGTTCGCGCGTATCGGGGTGCGCTGGCGAGGCTTTCTCCGGGCATTTCTGATGAAATGAAATTCAAAGCCAGTCGCCCGCCCATCATTTGGTCCAACGTCGCAATTTGGCGCACCATTTGTGGCGGCCACATCTCGCCAATTCGCACCGCCAAAAGCATCCGCATCCGGCTCGTCAGTCCGGCCAACCCTGCTGCGAACACGGCATTGTCGATGCCCAGCTGATAGCCTGACGGCAGCAGAATGTTGTCGAAGCCGTTTTTCTCCGCCGTCAATGCGATGTTGCGACAATGCTCGAAGCTGGCTTGCAAAGCAGCATCGGGCACGCCCAAAAACTCATAATCATCATCACAAAGGGCTGAAAACCAACTGACTTCAACGGGGGGGCGGGGCATATCTTGTCCTAATGTGAGATTGGGGGCTGTAACGTCGCTCAAATTGTTTATATCCAGTCAAGATAAATAAGAAAGTGCGATGGGAATAAAGATGAGCGACAAATTACGCGTAGGTGTCATTGGCACAGGTATGATGGGCTTTGAGCACATTAATAATCTCAAACTCATGCCAGAAGTCGAAATCACTGCGTTCGCCGATCCCACACCCCATATGTTGAAGACCGCACAATCCATGTTGGGCGAAAAGACTGACAAAGTGGCGCTGTTTGATAACGGCACCGATTTGATCAAGTCAGGCAAAGTCGATGCAGTGCTGATTGCATCACCCAATCACACCCATGCCGATGTGCTTGCGCCGATTTTTGATAC